>JBFHPI010000383.1:0-3445 GCA_041592855.1 Pseudomonas sp. | reverse complement strand
TGGGCGAAGGCGTTGGCGCCGACGATGGCCTTGTTCGGCTGTACCGGGAAACCGGTGATACCCGACACCATGCGCGAGGTGCTGAGGATATGCGGGGTGTCGATGTTGGTGTAGACGCCAAGCAGGTCCGCACGGGTCTTGATCGCCATGACGATCTCTTCCAGGGCCGCGTTGCCGGCGCGCTCGCCCAGGCCGTTGATGGTGCATTCCACCTGACGGGCGCCGGCCACCACGGCGGCCAGGGAGTTGGCCACGGCCAGGCCCAGGTCGTTGTGGCAATGCACGGAGAATACCGCCTTGTCGGCGTTGGGCACGCGGTTGAGCAGCTGACGGATGGTCTCGGCGTACTGGTGCGGAATGGCATAGCCCACGGTGTCGGGGATATTGATGGTGCGCGCGCCGGCGTCGATGGCCGCCTCGATGATGCGGCAGAGGAAGTCCAGCTCGGAACGGCCGGCGTCCTCGCAGGAGAACTCGACATCGGCGCAGAGGTTGCGCGCGCGCTTGACCGCATGCACCGCCTGCTCCACCACCTGATCGGGCTGCATGCGCAGCTTGTGCTGCATATGGATCGGGCTGGTGGCGATAAAGGTGTGGATACGCCCGCTGTTGGCGCCCTTCAGCGCTTCGGCGGCACGGTCGATATCGGCGTCCAGGGCGCGGGACAGGCTGCACACGGTGCTGTCCTTGATGCTGTCGGCAATCGCCTTGACCGCGGCGAAGTCACCCGGGCTGGCGATGGCAAAGCCGGCCTCAATCACATCCACCTTGAGCCGCTCCAGAGCCTTGGCAATGCGCAGCTTCTCTTCACCGGTCATGGACGCGCCGGGGCTCTGCTCGCCGTCACGCAGGGTGGTATCGAAGATAATGACGCGGTCTTTGCTGCTCATGCGGGCTTCCTCACGACTGTCACGGCCGACCACCTGCATCGGGTGGCCCATAGACCTGCGATTGTCGCGTGAAATGCCGCGGGCGGGAAGCGCGGCCGCACACCGCAGCTAACCCCCTCGGGGGCCAGAAAGCAAAACGCCCACCAAAATGGCGGGCGTTGGGCTGATTGAGCGAGCTAGAGCGAGACAAGGCGCTACGTAGTAACAGCCTTCGGCTGGTCAAAAACGGCGGGAAAGCGGAGTGTACTTTTGTACATGAGCATTTCCTGCCGTTTTTTAACGCCGTATCGCCGACGCGCAGCCAATCAGAGGGCCTGATCCCAGGGACGATCGCCATTGGCGTCCTTGATCCGGGTCGGCAGGCCCATCACGTCCAGCAGCTTGAGGAACGGCTCGGCCGGCAGCTGTTCGACGTTGGCCATCTGCGCCACGTCCCACTCACCACGGGCCACCAGCAGGGCAGCGGCGACCGGCGGTACACCGGCGGTGTAGGAGATGCCCTGGCTGTCGGTCTCGACATAGGCGTCCTTGTGGTCGGCGACGTTGTAGATAAACAGCTCGGCCGGTTGGCCGTCCTTGGTGCCCTTGACCAGATCACCGATGCAGGTCTTGCCGCTGTAGCCCGGGGCCAGGGAGGCCGGGTCCGGCAGTACGGCCTTGACCACCTTGAGCGGCACCACTTGCAGACCTTCTGCTGTGGTTACCGGCTGCTCGGAGAGCAGGCCGAGGTTTTTCAGCACGGTGAACACGTTGATGTAGTGCTCGCCGAAGCTCATCCAGAAGCGCACATTGGGTACGTTCAGGTGCTTGGACAGGGAATGCACTTCGTCATGCCCGGTCAGGTACAGATTCTGCTCGCCGACCACCGGCAGGTCGTCGGTGCGCTTGACTTCGAACATTTTGTTGCTGGTCCACTGGCTGTTCTGCCAGCTCCAGACTTGCCCGGTAAATTCGCGGAAGTTGATTTCCGGGTCGAAATTGGTGGCGAAGTACTTGCCGTGGGAGCCGGCGTTGACGTCGAGGATGTCGATCGACTCGATGCTGTCGAAGTACTGCTGCTGGGCCAGGGCCGCATAGGCGTTGACCACGCCCGGGTCGAAACCCACGCCAAGGATGGCGGTGATGCCTTTTTCCTGGCACTCGGCCAGGTGCTTCCACTCGTAGTTGCCGTACCAGGGCGGCGTTTCGCAGATCTTGCCTGGTTCTTCGTGGATGGCGGTGTCCAGGTAGGCGGCGCCGGTATCGATGCAGGCGCGCAGCACCGACATATTGAGGAAGGCCGAACCCACATTGATGACGATCTGCGATTCGGTCTCGCGGATCAGTGCCTTGGTTGCTTCAATATCCAGCGCGTTCAGGGCATAGGCCTGGATCTCGGCCGGCTGCTTCAAGCTGCCCTTGGCCTTGACGCTGTCGATGATGGCCTGGCATTTGGAGATGTTGCGCGACGCGATGGCAATACGACCGAGTTCGTCGTTGTGCTGCGCGCACTTGTGGGCCACCACCTTGGCGACACCTCCTGCACCAATGATCAGAACGTTCTTCTTCAATTGTTTCACCTCCAGGGTGCTGCGGTTTAGAGACAGGTGTTGCGGTACTACAAACAGGTGGACGGCGCTTTTTCCGTCCACCACTCGCCAATCGCGCGGGTGGATGAGAACACCCTACGGATCAGCTTAGGCTCGACAGATAATCGTCAAAGCCGAATTCACGCACCACCTCGACGCTGCCGTCGAGCTGCTTGACCACGATGGACGGCATCTTCAGGCCGTTGAACCAGTTTTTCTTGACCATGGTGTAGCCGGCCGCGTCGATAAACGACAGGCGATCGCCGATGGCAAGCGGCTTGTCGAACTGGTACTCGCCGAAGATATCGCCGGCCAGGCAGGATTTGCCGCAGACCATATAGGTATGTTCGCCATCGCTCGGCGCCATCTTGGCATTCAGGCGATAGATCAGCAGATCGAGCATATGGGCTTCGATGGAACTGTCGACCACGGCCAGGTTTTTGCCGTTGTACAGGGTGTCGAGCACCGTGACTTCCAGGGACGAACTCAGGGTGATGGCCGCTTCGCCCGGCTCCAGATACACCTGTACGCCGAAACGCTCGGAGAAGGCCTTGAGGCGCGCGCAGAACTGATCCAGCGGATAGCCCTCGCCGGTAAAGTGAATACCGCCACCCAGGCTGACCCACTCGACCTGCTCAAGCAGATGACCGAAGCGCTCCTCGATGGTGCTGAGCATCTGGTCGAACAGCTCGAAGCTGGCGTTCTCGCAGTTGTTGTGGAACATAAAGCCGCTGATCTTGCCCATCACGCCGGCAATCTTTGCCGGGTCCCACTCACCCAGGCGGCTGAAAGGGCGGGCCGGGTCGGCCAGCAGGTAGTCGGAGCTGCTCACCTGGGGGTTGACCCGCAGGCCGCGAATGGTCCCCTCGGTCTGCTCGGCAAAGCGCTCCAGCTGGCCGATGGAGTTGAAGATGATCTTGTCGCAGTTGGCGACCATTTCCTCGATTTCATCATCGGCCCAGGCCACGCTGTAGGCGTGGGTTTCAC
>JBFHPI010000382.1:0-3446 GCA_041592855.1 Pseudomonas sp. | reverse complement strand
CCACCTGCAGCGGTTTGGCGCCCAGGCAGGCGGCAGCCTCCTCGACCTCACGGGGAATATCGGCCAGTACCGGCTGCAGGGTGCGCACTACAAAGGGCAGGGTGACGAAGGTCAGCGCCAGGGTGATGCCCAGCGGGGTGTAGGCGATCTTGAAACCCAGGCTGCTGGCAAACTGGCCGATCAGGCCATTCGGCGCATAGAGCGCAGTCAGGGCGATACCGGCGACCGCCGTGGGCAGCGCGAAAGGCAGGTCGATCATCGCCTCGATCACCTTGCGTCCGGGGAAGGTGTAGCGCACCAGCACCCAGGCCAGCAGGGTGCCGATCACGCCGTTGATCAGGGCGGCGAGAAAGGCAGTGCCAAAGCTCAGCTTCAGCGCAGCCAGCACCCGCGGTGAGGAAATAATGGCCCAGAACTGCTCCCAGGTTAGCTGGGCGGCATGCACGAACATGGCACCCAGGGGGATCAGCACCAGCAGGCTGAGGTACACCAGGGTGTAACCCAGCGTCAGCCCGAAGCCGGGTATGACGGGGGAAGTACGACGAGACATGGTCTGCCCTTAATCGGTTTGCGTTGGAACGCTCTATCAAACGAAGGGCTAGCAGGCTTTACCCCTGCCCGCCTCCGGACATCACTGCACCTGGTAGATCTGGTCGAAGATGCCGCCATCGTTGAAGAACTTCGGCTGCGCGGTTTTCCAGCCGCCAAAATCACCGTCGATGGTCACCAGTTTCAGGTTGGAGAACTGCTGGCTGAAATCCTTGGCGATTTCCTGGTTACGCGGACGGTAGAAGTGCTTGGCCGCCAGGCGCTGACCTTCATCGCTGTACAGGTAGTTGAGGTAAGCCTCGGCTACCTTACGGGTGCCTTTACGGTCGACGTTGGCATCCACCACGGTTACCGGCGGTTCGGCGAGGATCGACAGCGACGGTGCAACGATCTCGAAGTTGTCACCACCCTCTTCCTTCAATGCCAGGAAGGCTTCGTTTTCCCAGGCCAGCAGCACATCGCCGATGCCGTTGTTGACGAAGGTGATGGCCGAGCCGCGGGCACCGGTGTCCAGTACCGGAACGTTACGGTACAGGTTGCCGACGAATTCCTTGGCCTTCTCTTCGCTGCCGTACTTCTGCTGGGCAAAAGCCCAGGCCGCCAGCAGGTTCCAGCGCGCGCCACCGGAGGTCTTCGGGTTGGGGGTAATCACCTCAACGCCGGGCTTGATCAGATCGTCCCAGTCCTTGATGCCTTCGGGGTTGCCCTTGCGTACCAGGAATACGATGGTCGAGGTGTACGGGGTGCTGGCCTCCGGCAGGCGCTCCTGCCAGTTTTCCGGGATCAGTTTGCCGAGCTTGTACAGCTCGTCGATATCGCCGGCCAGAGCCAGAGTCACTACGTCGGCACGCAGGCCATCGATCACTGCACGGGCCTGTTTGCCCGAGCCGCCATGGGACTGCTGGATGGTTACGGCTTCATTGCCCTGGGCTTGCCAGTGCTTGTTAAAGGCCGCGTTGAATTCGGTGTACAGCTCACGGGTCGGGTCATAGGACACGTTGAGCAGGGTCTGGGCAGCGGCAGGGCCGGCGAGCAGGGCACTGGCCAGAGCAGCCAGGGCGAAGCGGCGAATGGTCATGATAAAGCTCCTACTGAGACGAAAACGGGGTTGGCGTGCAATGGGTCGACTGCTCAGCTACACATTCGCGACGTATAAATTTTTGTTTGCATGGACTCGGCTCGTTTCATTTCACGCCCTCCGGTGGTCCGGTCTAGCTTTGCTACTTTTGGCTGGCTGTGGAGCGGATGGTAGGGGCGACCAAATATTCTTAAAAATACTATTTAAGAACATTTATATTCTTTTTAGATATATAAGGGCGCCGGTATTGGCCGCCCAAGAAAAATCAAAAAAGAATAAATAAAGACTTTTTTATTCTTTTTACTGGAATAAAAGCCCACCTAGACTGGCGCCAGTTCAACCTGCGAGAGGCGCCCATGGGCACTGAATCGATCCGTTATCTGATAGTGCCGGGCTGGCAAGGCTCACCCGATGAGCATTGGCAAAGTCACTGGCAACGCAGCCTGCCGGGCAGTGAGCGGGTGCAGCAGCGTGACTGGCTGCAGCCCGAACGCGCCGACTGGGTGGCCGAGCTTGAGCAGAGCATTGCCACTGACCCGCGTCCCACCCTATTGATCGCCCACAGCCTGGGCTGCATCACGGTGGCACACTGGGCAGCAACCGCTAGGCCGGGATTATTGAACCTGGTGCGCGGTGCACTGCTGGTGGCGCCTGCAGACGTGCAGCGTCCGCATTGCCCGCAGGCCTTGCAGAACTTTGCTCCGATTCCGCACCAGCCACTGCCCTTTCCCACGCTACTGGTGGGGTCGGACAACGATAGCGCTGCCTCAGCCGCCAGAGCCCGGGAACTGGCCAAGGACTGGGGCAGCGAGCTGGTGATGCTCAACGGCGCCGGACATATCAACGTGCAGTCCGGACATCGACACTGGGAAGAGGGTTTTGCCTACCTCTATCGCCTGCAGCGCCGCAGCACACAACAGACCCTGCGTCGGGCCTGAATAAGCACTCGCCCAGGGGCCGTAACAGCCTGATGACAAGGGCACTGCTGGCGCAAATAGCAGACACAAAAAAGGGCGACCGAAGTCGCCCTTTTTTGCAGGTGAATCAGGGATTAACCCTGGTTCTCCATTTGCGCACGGATCAGATCACCAATGGTGGTCGGACCAGCAGTTTCAACTTCCTGCTTGCGCATTTCCTTGATGGCTTCTTTCTCGTCTTCAACGTCTTTGGACTTGATCGACAGGCTGATTACGCGGCTCTTACGATCGACGCTGATGATCTTGGCCTCAACTTCTTCGCCTTCTTTCAGCACGTTGCGCGCGTCTTCAACGCGATCACGGCTGATTTCGGAGGCTTTAAGAGTGGCTTCGATGCCGTCGGCCAGGGTGATAACAGCGCCCTTGGCGTCAACTTCCTTGACAGTACCGCGAACGATAGTGCCCTTGTCGTTGACGGCAACGTAGTCGGAGAACGGATCTTCTTCCAGCTGCTTGATGCCGAGGGAAATGCGCTCACGCTCCGGATCAACCGAGAGGATAACGGTTTCCAGCTCGTCGCCCTTCTTGAAGCGGCGTACAGCTTCTTCGCCCACTTCGTTCCAGGAGATGTCGGACAGGTGAACCAGACCGTCGATGCCGCCGTCCAGGCCGATGAAGATACCGAAATCGGTGATCGACTTGATGGTGCCGGAGATCTTGTCGCCCTTGTTGAACTGGCCGGAGAAGTCTTCCCACGGGTTGGTCTTGCACTGCTTGATACCCAGGGAGATACGACGACGCTCTTCGTCGATATCCAGAACCATGACTTCCACTTCGTCGCCGACGTTAACGACTTTGGACGGGTGGATGTTCTTGTTGGTCCAATCCATTTCGGATACGTG
>JBFHPI010000381.1:0-3453 GCA_041592855.1 Pseudomonas sp. | reverse complement strand
GGCTTGCCGGCCTCCAGCCCGAAGCCGTTGACGACGTTGAGCACACCGGCGGGAAGCAGGTCGCCGATGAGGTCCATCAGCATCATGATCGAGGCCGGGGTCTGTTCGGCCGGCTTGAGCACGACGCAGTTGCCGGCGGCCAGGGCCGGGGCCAGTTTCCAGGCGCCCATCAGCAGTGGGAAGTTCCACGGAATGATCTGCCCGACCACGCCCAGAGGCTCATGGAAGTGATAGGCCACGGTGCCGTCGTTGATCTCGGCGGTGCTGCCTTCCTGGGCGCGGATGCAACCGGCGTAGTAGCGGAAGTGATCGGCGGACAGCGGCACATCGGCATTCAGGGTTTCGCGCACGGCCTTGCCGTTGTCCCAGGTCTCGGCCACAGCCAGCAGTTCCAGGTTGGCTTCGATGCGGTCGGCGATTTTCAGCAGGATATGCGAGCGTTCCTGCACGCTGGTGCGGCCCCAGGCCTCGGCGGCGGCATGGGCGGCGTCCAGCGCCAGCTCGATATCGGCGGCACCGGAACGGGGGAATTCGGCGATCAGCGAGCCATCCACCGGACTGGTATTGCTGAAATACTGGCCACCCAGCGGCTCGACGAACTGGCCATTGATGTAGTTGCCGTAGCGCGGCTTGAGGTTGACGACTGAGCCTGGGGTACCGGGTTTGGCGTAGATCATGATGCAGCCCTCTATTGTTGTCGGAGCCTGCCCCTTGGGCGGAACAGGTCATGACTCGATCTTAGGAAGGGCTTGGCGACGCCGGTATGCACCAATGGCACAGGTCGGCTCGTTATTTGGTAGTAGAGCACTGCGTAGGGTGCGCCGTGCGCACCGGCTCTGGCGGTGAATAAGCGGTGCGCACGGCGCACCCTACCGATACGGTTCGCGCCACAGACAGCACAAAGCCGGCACGCGGCCGGCTTTGTGTTTACGCGGATGGGATCAGCGCTTGGCCACCAGATCCTTGGGCAGCTTGCAGGTCCAGAGCATGCCGCCCTGGTTGAAGTCCTTGACCCGCTTGGCCACTTCGCCGCCCCACAGCGGCACCGCGCCGCCCCAGCCGGACAGCACCGAGACATACTGCTCGCCGTCCATCTCCCAGGTCACGGGCGAGCCGATCACGCCCGAGCCGGTCTGGAATTCCCAGACCTTGTCACCGGTCCTGGCGTTGAAGGCCTGCAGGTAGCCCTCCGGCGTGCCGGTAAACACCAGGTTGCCCTTGGTGGTCAGCACCCCGCCCCACAGCGGCGCGTAGTTCTTGTGGCGCCAGACTTCCTTGCCGGTCTTCGGATCGATGGCGCGCAGCACGCCGATATAGTCCTCGTTGAGCGGCTTGATGGTGAAGCCGGCGCCCAGGTAGGCCGCGCCCTTCTTGTAGGCGATGTCCTCGTTCCAGATGTCCATGCCCCACTCGTTGGAGGGCACATAGAACAGGCCGGTGTCCTGGCTGTAGGCCATGGGCATCCAGTTCTTGGCGCCGAGGAAGGCCGGGGCGGCGAACACGCTGCTGCCCTTCTCGCTGGCCGTCGGTGCACCGGGGCGGTTGCTGTCGTCGAAGATCGGCCGGCCGTTCTTGTCCAGGCCCTTGGCCCAGGTGATCTTGTCGACGAAGGGGAAGCCACGGATAAACTTGCCGTTGGTGCGATCAAGCACGTAGAAGAAGCCGTTACGGTCGGCGGTGGCCGCCGCCTTCACGGTCTTGCCGCCTTCCTGGTAATCGAAGGAGATCAGCTCGTTGACCCCGTCGAAGTCCCAGCCATCGTTGGGGGTGGTCTGGAAGTGCCACTTGATGCTGCCGTCATCCGGGTTCAGGGCCAGGCGCGAAGACGAGTACAGGTTGTCGCCAGGGCGCAGGTGCGAGTTCCACGGCGCCGGGTTGCCGGTGCCGAAGAACAGCAGGTTGGTGTCGGCGTCGTAGTAGCCACCCAGCCAGGGCGCAGCGCCGCCGGTCTGCCACAGGTCACCCGGCCAGGTCTTGCCGGCCTGACCGCCGCTGATGCCGTTCTCGACCTTCTTGCCGTCCTTGTAGACGTAACCCATGTGGCCTTCCACGGTCGGACGGGTCCACAGCAGCTCGCCATTCTTCGGGTCGTAGGCTTCGATCTTGCCCACCACGCCGAACTCGCCACCGGACACCCCGGTGATCAGCTTGCCATTGACCACCAGCGGCGCGGCGGTGATGGAGTAGCCGGCCTTGTGGTCGGCCACGCTCTTGCGCCACACCACCTTGCCGGTGTCCTTGTGCAGGGCCACCAGCTTGGCGTCCAGGGTGCCGAAGATCACCAGGTCGCCATACAGGGCCACACCACGGTTGATCACGTCGCAGCAGGGGCGGATATCCTCGGGCAGACGGGCGTCGTACTGCCAGAGTTCCTTGCCGGTGCGTGCATCCACGGCGAATACCCGCGAGTAGGAGGCGGTGACATACATCACACCGTCCTTGATCAGCGGCTGGGCCTGCTGGCCGCGCTGCTTCTCGCCGCCGAAGGACATGGTCCAGACCGGGCGCAGCTGCTTGACGTTATCCACGTTGAGGGTGCTCAGCGGGCTGTAACGCTGGCCCTGCAGGCCGAGGCCGTTGGTGACGATCTCGTCGGTGGTGCTGGCATCAGCCAGGATTTCCTTGTCGGTGACCGCCCAGGCGCTGGCGCCGGCCGAGAGCATGGTGGCGCACAGGGCGCTGAGAAGAAGGGGCTTGCATGGACCAGAGTGTTTCATTGCGGCTACCTCTGTGGGTTCATTGTTATCGCCGGGAACTTTTCCCGATCTAGCGCCGATTCTTCTGTGCCGGCCCCTGCGCAACAATTGCCCGCAGTGCCGATTTCCCTAGTTCCTTGGTAGCAATACCGGCTGTGTCCTTCAGGGTGCGCACGGCGCATCATGCTGCCCGGTGCGCACGGCGCACCCTACTGATCGATGCGCTGCAGCGCGCCGCGCTCATAACGCGGGTACAGATGGCTGACCGAGCGGATCAGCTCATAGCGGCTCAGGCTGATGCTGGCGAAGCGCTCGGGAATCGGCGTGCGGATCAGCTCGTTCATCTCCGCGCCCCGCTCGGCGCCGCGTCGCATGATTTGGTCGAGCCAACCCAGGTAGTCGCGCATCTGCGCAAAGGGCGCGGCATCGCGGGTAATGGGTCCATGCCCCGGGACGATCTGTTGCCAGGGCAGCGCCTGCAAACGCGCAAGATCCTCCAGCCACACCTCCAGCCCCGGCGTGCCCGGGGTGGTCAGGGCGCGCTGATGGAACAGCAGGTCGCCGGCAAACAGCACCCCGCTGCGCTCATCGAAAATCGCCAGGTCGGCGCCGCTATGGCCGCTTAACGCCAGCAGGCGCAAACGCCGCTCGCCAATATCCAGCTCGCCTGCTTCCAGGGTCTGGGTCGGCAGCAGCACCTCGGTGCCGCGCATCCAGTCGCCCACCAGGCGATACATGTTCTCCGCCATCGCTTCGC
>JBFHPI010000380.1:0-3467 GCA_041592855.1 Pseudomonas sp. | reverse complement strand
GCCGGCTCCGGCGGTACGGAAGCGCAGGACTGGGCCAATATCCTGCTGCGCATGTACCTGCGCTGGGCCGACAAGCGCGGCTTCGATGCCACCATCATCGAACTGTCCGAAGGTGAAGTCGCCGGCATCAAGGGCGCCACCGTGCATATCAAGGGCGAGTATGCCTTCGGCTGGCTGCGCACCGAAATCGGCGTGCACCGCCTGGTGCGCAAGAGCCCGTTCGACTCCGGCGCCCGTCGCCACACCTCGTTCTCGGCGGTGTTCGTGTCCCCCGAGATCGACGACAAGGTCGAGATCGAGATCAACCCGTCCGATCTGCGCATCGACACCTACCGCTCCTCCGGCGCCGGTGGTCAGCACGTCAACACCACCGACTCGGCGGTGCGCATTACCCACGTGCCGACCAACACCGTGGTGGCCTGCCAGAACGAGCGTTCCCAGCACGCCAACAAGGACACCGCCATGAAGATGCTGCGGGCCAAGTTGTACGAGCTGGAGATGATGAAGCGCAACGCCGCCTCGCAGGCCCTGGAAGACAGCAAGTCGGACATCGGCTGGGGGCATCAGATCCGTTCCTACGTGCTCGATGACTCGCGGATCAAGGATCTGCGTACCGGCGTCGAGCGGAGCGATTGCCAGAAGGTGCTCGATGGCGACCTCGACCAGTACCTCGAGGCCAGCCTGAAACAGGGGCTGTAAGTCTTATCCCAAGCTGGAACGATGCGCTGGCGCTGGCCGCGCCCGTTCCTGCGACGAACTCAATTGAATCAGACGCCAGGCAGATAGACGACCATGAGCGACCAACAACTCGACCCGCAAACCCTGTCCCACGAAGAGCGGCAGCACGAAGAAAACAAGCTGATTGCCCTGCGCAAGGAAAAGCTTGCTGCCGTCCGTGAGCAGGGCAATGCCTTCCCCAACGATTTCCGCCGCGACCGCCTGTGTGCCGACCTGCAGAAACAGTACGCGGAGAAGACCAAGGAAGAGCTGGAGGCCGCCGCCATCCCGGTCAAGGTTGCCGGGCGCATCATGCTCAACCGTGGCGCCTTTATGGTCATCCAGGACACCTCCGGGCGCCTGCAGGTCTATGTTAACCGCAAGACCCTGCCGGCCGAGCAGCTGGAAGCGGTCAAGCACTTCGACCTGGGTGACATCATCGCCGCCGAGGGCACCCTGGCCCGTTCCGGCAAGGGCGACCTGTACGTCGACATGCACAACGTGCGCCTGCTGACCAAGTCGCTGCGCCCGCTGCCGGACAAGCACCACGGCCTGACCGACACCGAGCAGCGCTACCGCCAGCGCTACGTCGACCTGATCGTCAACGAGGAAGTGCGCGACACCTTCCGCGTGCGCTCCCAGGTGATCGCGCATATCCGCCGTTTCCTCAACGAGCGCGGTTTCCTTGAAGTGGAGACCCCGATGCTGCAGACCATCCCCGGCGGTGCCGCAGCCAAGCCGTTCGAGACCCACCACAACGCCCTGGACATGCAGATGTTCCTGCGCATTGCGCCTGAGCTGTACCTCAAGCGGCTTGTTGTGGGTGGCTTCGAGAAAGTGTTCGAGATCAATCGCAACTTCCGCAACGAAGGCGTCTCGACCCGGCACAACCCCGAGTTCACCATGCTCGAGTTCTACCAGGCCTACGCCGACTACGAAGACAACATGGACCTGACCGAGGAGCTGTTCCGCGAGCTGGCCCTGGCCGTGCTGGGAACCACCGATGTGCCTTACGGCGACAAGGTGTTCCACTTCGGTGAGCCGTTCGTGCGCCTGTCGGTGTTCGACTCGATCCTCAAGTACAACCCGGAAATCACGGCGGCCGACCTCAACGACCTGGACAAGGCCCGCGCCATCGCCAAGCAGGCCGGTGCCAAGGTGCTCGGCCACGAGGGCCTGGGCAAGCTGCAGGTGATGATTTTCGAGGAACTGGTCGAGCACAAGCTGGAGCAGCCGCACTTTATTACCCGCTATCCGTTCGAGGTCTCGCCGCTGGCCCGTCGCAGCGACGACGATCCGAGCGTCACCGACCGCTTCGAGCTGTTTATCGGCGGCCGTGAAATCGCCAACGCCTACTCCGAGCTGAACGATGCCGAAGACCAGGCCGAGCGCTTCCACCAGCAGGTGGCCGAAAAGGACGCCGGCGACGACGAGGCCATGCATTTTGATGCCGATTTCGTCCGCGCCCTGGAGTACGGCATGCCGCCGACCGCAGGCGAGGGCATTGGTATCGACCGTCTGGTGATGCTGCTGACCAACTCGCCGTCTATTCGGGACGTGATCCTCTTCCCGCATATGCGCCCGCAGGCCTGATGGTCGAAAAGCCGCCTACGGGCGGCTTTTTTGTTCGCCTGTGGCCTTTGCGGGACTCAGGCCCGGATTGCGCCTGGGGCTTATCCAGGCCAGGACTGGGCCGGCTGTAGGGTGGGGCGCCATGTGCACCAAGTCCCGACAGGCCTCTACCGCATGGACTATTTTTCAGCAGATGCTGTCCAAGTTGGGATTGAACTCGAAAGGAAACCTTAGCCGTGATCGCCAAACCCGCACAGGAAAGTGCCACCGAACTGGCCCATGCCGTGGCCGAAAGCGTCCAGTACCAAGGCCGCAAGGCCAGCCGCCAAGGCAGCGAGCAGCGCCGTCAGGCCATTCTCGATGCCACTATGCGGATTATCGTGCGCGATGGCGTACGTGCCGTGCGCCACAGAGCCGTGGCCGCCGAGGCCCAGGTACCCCTGTCGGCCACCACCTATTATTTCAAGGATATCGATGACCTGATCACCGATACCTTCGCCCAGTTCGTCGAGCGCAGCGCGGCTCATATGGCGCAGTTCTGGAGTGGCACTGAGGATTTGTTACAGAGCCAGGTGGCCAGCCTGGATGGCAGTGCCGAGGCGCGCCGCCGCCTGGCGGGTGAAATCGCCCGGCTGGCGGTGGAATATGTGCGCAACCAGTTGTTGCAGCGTCGCGAGCATCTGTTGGCCGAGCAGGCCTTCCAGCAAGAGGCGCTGCTCAATCCGCGTCTGCACGGTCTGGTGCGTGCCCATCGCAAGATCCTCTTGCAGGGCGTCACACATTTCTTCGAGGTCCTGGGCAGCGAACAGCCCGAGCAGGATGCCAAGCTATTGACGGCCATCATCGTGCGCATGGAGTATCAAGGCTTGCTCGACGGCGTCGAGCGCCTGGACAGCGAGGATATGCTGGCCATTCTTAAACGTTATATGCACCTGGTGCTGGGGCTTTGAACCGCACCGGTTTCAAGGAGAGCTCGATGATCGTCTGGCGCGCCCTGTTGGCCGTGTCCTTCCTGCTGGTCAGTGGCTGTCTGGTGACCTTTACCGACCCCATCCCGGCCAACGAGCCGGCTCCCATGCCCCTGCTGGGCGAGTGGGTGCGCAAAAACGAGTGGGGCGAGCAGCTGTATCTGCAAATCACCCGGGCCGGCTCCAATGTGTACAAAGCCAAATCCTATG
>JBFHPI010000379.1:0-3484 GCA_041592855.1 Pseudomonas sp. | reverse complement strand
GCTATGTCCAACCCAACCAAGATGCGTCAGGCCGGCATGATCGTCTTTGCCACCACCCTGATCCTGATTCTTCCCAACCTGACCCGTTTGGTCAGCTGATCCTTTACCAGCCTGTGCTGCATCAAGCGCCGTGGAGCCGTTGACGCAGCACAGGACTCTGCTTACGCACTTTTCAGCTCTTGACAGCGCCACGCCATGCCGCGCGTGAGCCGCACAGACGACTGCAGCCTGCAAACCGGACCAACTAGCCGGCGTTCTTGCGCCAGGACTGCACCGCGATCACCAGCAGGGTAATAGCGGTCAGCGGCAGCACGTAACCAAGCATGGCAGCGGCAAACTGATCAGCCACAGGACGGCCTGCGGCACTCAGCACCAGATACAGGGTGTAGGCCGCGTAATAACCGAGGAACAGCAGACCTTCCCAGCGGTTGATGCGATAGCCGGAGAAGAAGATCGGCAGACAGACCAGCGCCACACCGATCATTACCGGGAAGTCGAACGCCAGGGCGTTGGCGGCCACCAGAATGGGCGCGGGCGAAAGCAGCGAGGCCAGACCGAGTACGCACAGCAGGTTGAAGATATTGCTGCCGACAATATTGCCCACGGCAATATCGCGCTCGCCGCGAACAGCCGCAAGCAACGAGGTGGCCAGCTCCGGCAGCGAGGTACCCACTGCCACCACGGTCAGACCGATCACCAGCTCCGACAGCCCCAGGGCGCGGGCCAGACTCACCGCGCCCTCGACCAGCAGATTGGCCCCCCCAACCAGCAGCACCAGCCCGACCACAATAAGCACCAGATTGATCAGCCAGGCATAGGGTTTGGCTGGCTCATGCAGGGCAAACTCCTTGGCGAACTCATCGTCGGCGGCAGTATTCTTTTCCCGGTAAGCGCTGACAATCAGGAACCCGGTGTAAGCCACAATACCGGCGAACAGCAGCAGCCCATCGAGCTTGCTCAGGCTGCCATCCCAGGCCAGAGCCAATGTCAGCAGGCTGGCGCCGATCATGATCGGCACATCCAGACGGATCAGTTGGCGCGAGACAATCAGCGGCGCGATCAGGGCGGTCAGGCCTAGGATAAACAGCACGTTGGCGATATTGCTGCCCACCACATTGCCGATGGCCAAATCGCCACTGCCGGCCAGGGCCGCCTGCACGCTGACCGCCGTTTCCGGCGCGCTGGTGCCAAAGGCAACCACAGTCAAGCCGATAATCAGCGGCGGAATACCAAACTGCGCCGCCAGTTTGGCCGCGCCCCGCACCAGCACTTCGGCACCAGCCACCAACAGGACCAAACCGGCTATCAGGTAACCCCAGACCATCAGACTCATCACGCACACTCCAGGAAAGATGCGCCAGTGTATTCGAGGCAAAAAAAGCCGCCAGAGGGGCGGCCATAAATATTTTGCAGCCGCTTAGCCGTACATCGTGACATGCCGTGGATGACTGGCCACCCGTTGCAGCCAGGCGCGAATGGCCGGGTAGGCGCTCAGATCAAAACCGCCCTCGTCGGCCACATGGGTATAGGCATACAGGGCGATATCGGCGATGGAATAGTGTTCACCGACCAGATAGGGCGTGCGCTGCAACTGCTGCTCCATCACCGCGAGCGCCTTGTAGCCGCGCACATGGCACGTTTCGTACTCGGCGCGACGCGCCTCCGGTAGCCCCTGGTACAGCTGGATAAAACGCGCCACCGCGACATAGGGCTCGTGGCTGTACTGCTCGAAGAACTGCCACTGCAGCACCTGGGTGCGCAGGCGCGGCTCGCTGGGCAGGAACGCGCTGCCATCGGCGAGGAAATTGAGGATGGCATTGGACTCCCACAGGCAGGTGCCGTCTTCCAGCTCCAGTACCGGGATCTTGCCGTTGGGGTTCTTGGCCAGAAAGTCCTCGCTCTGGGTCTCACCCTTGAGGATATCCATAGGTATCCACTGATAGGGCTGATCCAGCAGATGCAGCATCAGCTTGATCTTGTAGCAGTTGCCCGAACGGTCGTCGCCATAGACCGTATCCCTATCGCCCTCCTCCTAACCTGCCTGAACCCGTGGACTGGCTTGCTTGCGCCTGGCGGATCACCTCGGCCAGACGCTTGAGCCCTTCGCCCAGGCGCTCCGGGGCTACGTGACTGAAGTTAAGCCGCAGATGGCCTGGGTGGGCATCCGGGTCGATAAAGAACGGCTCGCCCGGCATAAAGGCCACATTCTGCGCCAGGGCCGGAGCCAGCAGGGTGCGGGTATCCAGCGGCTGCTTGAGGGTCAGCCAGAAGAACAACCCACCCTGGGGCACCTGCCAGTCGGCCAGGTCGCCGAAGTGTTCTTCCAGCACGGCCTGCATGGCATCACGGCGGATGCGGTAGAAATCACGCAGCTCGGCCAGATGGCCCCGGTATTGCTCACTGCCCAGCCACTGCAGGGCCTGCCACTGGCCGATGCGGTTGGTATGCAGGTCCGCCGACTGCTTGAGGCGCAGCAGGTAGGGAAACAGATCCGCGGTGGCAATCAGATAGCCGACCCGCAGGCCCGGCAGCAGGGTCTTGGACACGGTGCCGGTGTAGATCCAGCTGGCCTTGCGCAGGCGGCTGACGATAGGCGTGGCTTGCCCCGCATCGAACACCAGCTCGCGGTAAGGCTCATCCTCGATCAGGGTCACGCCAAACTCGTCCAGCAGCGCTGCCACGGCGTCGCGCTTGGCTTCGCTGTAGCGCACCGCCGAGGGGTTCTGGAAGGTCGGGATCAGGTAGGCAAAGGCCGGCTTGTGGTTCTGCAGGCGCTGACGCAACGCATCGATCTGCGGACCATCGGCTTCCTGGGGCACGGCGATGCAATTGGCGCCGAACAGCTGGAAGGCTTGCAGCGCGGCCAGGTAGGTCGGCGCCTCCAGCAGCACTTCGGTGCCCGGGTCGATAAACAGCTTGCTGGCCAGATCCAGGGTCTGCTGCGAACCGCTGACGATCAGCACCTGACTGGCCTCGCAGGGCACGCCCAGGGCGCGGGCCTCGGCGGCAATCGCCTCGCGCAGCGCCGGCTCGCCTTCGCTCATGCCGTACTGACCCATGCTGGCCGGCATCTCGGCCCAGTCCACCTTGGGCAGCATCGGCTCGGCGGGCAGGCCACCGGCGAAGGACATGACTTCCGGACGCTGCGCCGCGGCGAGAATTTCACGGATCAGGGAGCTTTTCAGGCGGGCAACACGTTCGGAGAAGGCCATGGATATCACCGGTAGCAAAGGCAAATAAAAATAGGTCAAACTGTTTGACCGAAACTACGATGCCGCCCGGAGATACGTCAATATGGCTGACCTAAAAAATTTCCCCGCGGAATTTTTAACGGCGCACAGCGACGGCCCATCGGGTGGCCGCCCGGGATGGCAGGCGATGAAAAACCCGGCCACTCAGCAGGCCGCCATGGAAGCCTTCTTCTTCGGCTACCAGGCCTTTACCGCCAAGGCCGATGAGATGCTGGCGCGCCGCGGCCTGTCGC
>JBFHPI010000378.1:0-3497 GCA_041592855.1 Pseudomonas sp. | reverse complement strand
GGTCCGCACGGCGCACCCTACAAAGTCAGGCCCGGTTCACTTGAGCAGCCAAACAAAATGCCCCGGTCTGGCCGGGGCGTTTGTGCAACTGATCAGTGATGCTCGCGCGTCGCGCGGAACTTCACGTCCGGCCAGCGCTCTTCCATCAGGCTCAGGTTGACCCGGGTCGGGGCCAGGTAGGTGAGGTGGCCGCCGCCATCAATGGCGATATTTTCCACCGCCTTGTTCTTGAATTCTTCCAGCTTCTTCTTGTCGTCGCACTCGATCCAGCGGGCCGACCAGACGCTGATCGGCTCGTAGGCACACTCCACCTTGTATTCTTCCTTGAGGCGGCTGGCGACCACGTCGAACTGCAGCACACCCACGGCGCCGAGGACGATATCGTTGCTGCGCTCGGGGAAGAACACCTGGGTGGCGCCTTCCTCGGCCAGCTCCTGCAGGCCCTGACGCAGCTGCTTGGATTTCAGCGGGTCCTTCAGGCGCACGCGGCGGAACAGTTCCGGGGCAAAGTGCGGGATGCCGGTAAAGCCCAGTACTTCGCCTTCGCTGAAGGTGTCGCCGATCTGGATGGTGCCGTGGTTGTGCAGGCCGATGATGTCGCCGGCGAAGGCTTCGTCCAGGTGCTCGCGCTCGCTGGAGAAGAAGGTCAGGGCGTCGGCGATCTTCAAATCCTTCTTGATTCGCACGTGGCGCAGTTTCATGCCCTTCTCGTACTTGCCCGAGCAGATGCGCATAAAGGCGATGCGGTCGCGGTGCTTGGGGTCCATATTCGCCTGGATCTTGAACACGAAGCCGGTGAATTTCTCCTCGATCGGTTCCACCACCCGCTCATGGGCGGCGCGCGCCAGCGGGCGTGGGGCCCAATCGACCACGGCGTCGAGCACCTGGTCGACGCCGAAGTTGCCCAGGGCGGTGCCGAAGAACACTGGAGTCATCTGGCCCTTGATAAAGGCCTCCTGGTCGAATTCGTGGCAGGCACCCTGAACCAGTTCCAGTTGCTCGACGAAGTTGTCGTAGAGGTCGCCCAGGTGGGCGCGGGCCTCATCCGAGTCCAGCTTGTCGATCACCTTGGTGGCGGTACGCTCATGGCCGTGGCCGGGGGTGTAGACGATGATCTTGTCCTGACTGAGGTGGTACACACCCTTGAAGTCACGGTAGCAACCGATCGGCCAGGTGATGGGCGCTGCTTTGATTTTCAGCACCGCCTCGATCTCGTCGAGCAGTTCGATGGGGTCGCGGATATCGCGGTCGAGCTTGTTGATAAAGCTGACGATGGGCGTGTCGCGCAGGCGGCACACATCCATCAGGGCGATGGTGCGCGGCTCCACCCCCTTGCCGCCGTCGAGCACCATCAGCGCGCTGTCCACCGCGGTCAGGGTGCGGTAGGTGTCTTCCGAGAAGTCTTCGTGGCCGGGGGTGTCGAGCAGGTTGATCATGTGCTCGCGGTAGGGGAACTGCATCACCGAGGTGGTGATGGAGATGCCGCGCTGCTTTTCCATTTCCATCCAGTCGCTGGTGGCATGGCGGTCGGATTTGCGCGACTTCACCGTGCCGGCGACCTCGATGGCCTTGCCCATCAGCAGCAGCTTTTCGGTAATGGTGGTCTTACCGGCGTCCGGGTGGGAGATGATGGCGAAGGTGCGGCGCTTGGCGACTTCGGCGGCCTGAATGCTCATGTGGGGGAAACCTGTCGACGCTGTAGTCGGTCTGTCAAAAAAGGCGGCGATTATAACGGTAAACGCGGCGCCGCGTCGGACGCTGTGGCCAGGCGGTCGAACCAGCCGAAAACGGGCCTTTGTGCAGCATTCCCGGACGTTTTGTGTTGAATATAAAACGATCAGCCGGGTCGGCGACAAAACAGTTCAAAAGCCCGGCATTTTTGGTTGATCTAAGCTGTACATGGTCTTAAAGTCCGCGCCCGAACGTCCATGCTGGCAACGATCCATCCGGCTCAAGTACTGACGACGAGAGACCTTAGAATCTGCCACGATCTGCTGCGCGTCGGCCCTGCTGCGTTAAAAACAGGCTCGGAATGCTCATGTACAGCTCGTACACTCCGCTTCCTCGCCTGTTTTTGCCTTGCATGGCTCTAGCTCGCGAGATCGTGAACGGATTCTGTGGGTACTCGGCGACATGCCTTGGGAAGTAGGCGAACCAAAGTGGGGAAACTGATCAGACGTTCTGCTCGCGCGGGTTAACCGTGGAGCCACCCCCGACACGTAATGGAACCTGTGCCCGATTCCATTGCCCGAATAAATGTGTTTCTGGTTTTGCCACTGGAGTCCCGCATGTCGATCAAGATCGAAGATTTCTACGCACCCGCCACTTTTAACCGCATGAAGGCGTTCGCCGATCAGCACGAAACCCCTTTCGTGGTGATCGACACCCAGATCATCAGCAAGGCCTACGATGACCTGCGCGCCGGTTTCGACTTCGCCAAGATCTATTACGCGGTCAAGGCCAACCCGGCGGTTGAGATCATCAACCTGCTCAAGGAGAAGGGGTCGAGCTTCGATATCGCCTCGATCTATGAGCTCGACAAGGTGATGGGCTGCGGCGTCGGCCCCGAGCGCATCAGCTACGGCAACACCATCAAGAAGTCCAAGGACATCCGCTACTTCTATGAGAAGGGCGTGCGCATGTTCGCCACCGACTCGGAAGCCGATCTGCGCAATATCGCCAAGGCTGCGCCGGGCTCCAAGGTCTACGTGCGCATCCTTACCGAAGGCTCCACCAGCGCCGACTGGCCGCTGTCGCGCAAATTCGGCTGCCAGACCGACATGGCCATGGATCTGCTGATCCTCGCCCGCCAGCTGGGCCTGGAACCTTACGGCGTGTCCTTCCATGTGGGCAGCCAGCAGCGCGATATCGGCGTGTGGGATGCGGCCATCGCCAAGGTCAAGGTGATCTTCGAGCGCCTCAAGGAAGAAGACGGCATCGTCCTCAAGATGATCAATATGGGCGGCGGTTTCCCGGCCAACTACATCACCCGCACCAACAGCCTGGAAACCTATGCCGAGGAAATCATCCGCTTCCTCAAGGACGACTTCGGTGACGAGCTGCCGGAAATCATCCTGGAGCCGGGCCGTTCGCTGATTTCCAATGCCGGCATCCTGGTCAGTGAAGTGGTGTTGGTGTCGCGTAAGTCGCGTACCGCCGTGGAGCGCTGGGTATTTACAGACGTGGGCAAGTTCAGCGGCCTGATCGAAACCATGGACGAGGCCATCAAGTTCCCCATCTGGACCGAGAAGAAGGGCGAGATGGAGGAAGTGGTGATCGCCGGCCCCACCTGCGACAGCGCCGACATCATGTACGAGCACTACAAGTACGGCCTGCCGCTCAACCTGGCCATCGGTGACCGCCTCTACTGGCTGTCCACCGGCGCCTACACCACCAGCTACAGCGCCGTGGAGTTCAATGGCTTCCCGCCGTTGAAGGCCTTCTACCTGTAAGACGCCTGGCAACTGGCCCGCAAAACCCGCCCTGTGGCGGGTTTT
>JBFHPI010000377.1:0-3516 GCA_041592855.1 Pseudomonas sp. | reverse complement strand
GTGGCGGCGCGCGACCGGATCGATGCCGGCCGTTGGTTCATCCAGAAACAACACGTCCGGCTCGTGAATCAGCGCGCACGCCAGTGCCAGCCGACGCTGCCAGCCGCCTGACAGTGTGCCGGCCAGGCGTCAGCCGCAGCCTGCAGCCCATGCTGGATATGTACGGCACGCAGCGCCGGCAGAGGCTCCTCGCGCGCCCAACTGGCCAGCAGGTGCAGCAGCACCGTGGAGTCCAGACCGCCGGACAG
Source organism: Pseudomonas sp. (assembly GCA_041592855.1). GTDB lineage: Bacteria > Pseudomonadota > Gammaproteobacteria > Pseudomonadales > Pseudomonadaceae > Aquipseudomonas. The sequence continues at coordinate 3,268 of JBFHPI010000377.1, read as the reverse complement.
GGCGACACACCAGCCCGAGGCATGGCGCCAGGGCTGCAGGGCATCGCGTAGAGGATTCTGCAGAGAATTCATTGGCCAAGCTTAAAACAACAACGGGCCCGAAGGCCCGTTATCAGTACAGCAGCCTGACAATCAGGCAATGCCATAGCTCATCAGACGCTCATAACGACGCGCCAGCAGCTCGGCGGTGTCGAAGGTCTTGAGGGTTTTCAGCTGGGCCTGCAGGGCCTGACGAATGGCCTCGGCGGCCGCTGCCGGGTCACTGTGGGCGCCGCCCAGGGGCTCATTGATCACCTGATCGACGATGCCCAGGCCTTTCAGGCGCTCAGCAGTGATGCCCATGGCCTCGGCAGCATCCGGAGCGCGCTCGGAGGTCTTCCACAGAATCGAGGCGCAGCCTTCCGGCGAGATCACCGAGTAGGTGGAGTACTGCAGCATATTCAGCTGGTCGCATACACCGATGGCCAGGGCACCACCGGAGCCACCCTCACCGATTACGGTGGCGATGATCGGGGTTTTCAGCCGCGCCATCACCCGCAGGTTCCAGGCAATGGCCTCGCTCTGCCCGCGCTCTTCGGCGTCGATTCCCGGGTAGGCGCCCGGGGTGTCGATAAAGGTCAGGATCGGCATCTTGAAGCGCTCGGCCATCTCCATCAGACGACAGGCCTTGCGGTAACCCTCGGGGCGCGGCATGCCGAAGTTGCGGCGCACCTTCTCGCGCACCTCACGGCCCTTCTGATGCCCAATGACCATCACCGGCTCACCGTCCAGACGCGCCACGCCGCCAACAATGGCCGGGTCATCGGAGAAATGCCGATCACCGTGCAGTTCGTCGAACTCGGTAAAGATGTGCTGCAGGTAATCCAGGGTATAGGGGCGACGCGGGTGGCGCGCCAGCTGAGCGATCTGCCAGCTGGTCAGGTTGCCGAAGATGCTTTCGGTCAGGGTGCTGCTCTTGTCCTGCAGGCGGGCGATTTCATCGCTGATATTCAGCGAGTTGTCACTGCCGACCAGGCGAAGCTCTTCGATCTTGGCTTGCAGGTCGGCGATCGGCTGTTCGAAATCGAGAAAATTCGGGTTCATAGTCATCCGTCTTGCGTCGACGGCCAAGTGGCCGGGGAGCTGTATCCGTTTCGCGACCTACCTTATAGCAGCAGGCGCATTCAGGTCGACACCGGACTGCAGGGAAAACCGTGCAGCCCGTCATGGCGTCGCAACTGAGAAGCGGGGTGCGAACCTCGCTAATCAGCGGTAGTGCAGAAAGACGTTGTCGCGGCCGAACTGGTCACGCAATGCCTGAATCAAGCCATCGGCCGGCTCGATGCGCCACTGCTCACCAAATTGCAACAGCGCCTTGGCATCACTGCCGCGGTATTCCAGGGTAATGGGGCAGGCGCCGCGATGACGGCTACACAGTTCGGCCAGCCAGCGCAGCCGATCACCCTTGAGGGCTTCGCCAGCCACCTGCAGACGCAGGCTGTCGGCCAGGCCGGTGCGCGCCTCCTCCAGGCTCATCACCCGCTTGGCGCGCAGGCGCAGGCCGCCAGAGAAGTCATCGTTGCTCACCTCGCCTTCCACCACCACCAGGGCATCGGTCTGCAGCAGGGCCTGGGCCGTATTGAAGGCTTCGGCAAACAGCGAGGCCTCGATCCGCCCGGAACGGTCATCCAGGGTGATAAAGCCCATCTTGTCGCCTTTCTTGTTCTTCATCACCCGCAGGTTGACCACCAGACCGGCAACGGTCTGATCACCACGGGCCGCCTTGAGATCAACGATGCGCTGGCGGGCGAAGCGCCGCACTTCACCTTCGTACTCGTCGATGGGATGACCGGTGAGATAAAGGCCCAGGGTGTCCTTCTCCCCCTTGAGGCGCTCCTTTAGGGTCAGTTCGCGTGCACGCAGGTGATTGAGGTAGACATCTGCCTCGGCATCGGCGAAGACCCCGCCGAACAGATCCATATGCCCACTCTCGGCGCTGCGTGCGGTCTGCTCGGCGGCCTGCACGGCCTCCTCCATGGCCGCCAGCAGCACGGCGCGGTTGCGGTCGATATTGGCCTTGTAGGCCTTGAGCTCTTCATGGAAGTGCGGCCCCAGGCGATCCAGCGCACCGCTGCGAATCAACGCCTCCAGGGTGCGTTTGTTGATGCGCTTGAGATCGACCCGCGCGCAGAAATCGAAAAGGTCCTTGAACGGCCCATCCTGACGCGCCTCGACGATGGCCTCCACCGGACCCTCGCCAACCCCCTTGATCGCCCCCAGGCCGTAGACGATCCAGCCTTCGTCGTTAACGGTGAACTTGAACTCGGAGATATTCACATCCGGCGCATCGAGGCGCAGCTTCATGCTGCGGCACTCCTCGATCAGGGTCACCACCTTGTCGGTGTTGTGCATGTCCGCCGACAGCACCGCCGCCATAAAGGGCGCCGGGTAATGGGCCTTGAGCCAGGCGGTCTGGTAGGACACCAGGCCATAGGCGGCCGAGTGCGACTTGTTGAAGCCGTAACCGGCAAACTTTTCCACCAGGTCGAAGATATTGCCCGCCAGGTTGGCGTCGATGCCGTTGCTGGCGCAACCTTCGATAAAGCCGCCACGCTGCTTGGCCATTTCTTCGGGCTTTTTCTTGCCCATGGCACGGCGCAGCATGTCTGCCTGACCCAGGGTGTAGCCACCCATGACCTGGGCGATCTGCATCACCTGCTCCTGGTACAGGATGATGCCGTAGGTGGGCTTGAGCACCGGCTCCAGACCCGGGTACTGATAATCCGGGTGTGGATAGGAAATCGGCTCGCGGCCGTGTTTGCGGTTGATAAAGTCGTCCACCATGCCCGACTGCAACGGACCAGGGCGGAACAGGGCCACCAGGGCGATCATGTCTTCCAGGCAGTCGGGCTTGAGCTTCTTGATCAGCTCTTTCATGCCCCGTGATTCCAGCTGGAACACCGCGGTGGTCTCGGCTTTCTGCAGCATGGCGTAGGTGGCTTTGTCGTCCAGGGGGATAAAGTCGATATTGACCAGATCCTTTTCCGCCACACCCTTGCGCCGCTGTTCGCGGTGGATGGTTTCCATGGCCCACTTGATGATGGTCAGAGTACGCAGGCCGAGGAAGTCGAACTTGACCAGGCCGGCCTGCTCCACGTCGTCCTTGTCGAACTGGGTGACCAGACCACCGCCTTCGTCATCGCAGGCAATGGGCGAGAAGTCGGTAAGCTTGGTCGGTGCGATCACCACGCCGCCCGCGTGCTTGCCGGTACCGCGGCAGATGCCTTCG
>JBFHPI010000376.1:0-3524 GCA_041592855.1 Pseudomonas sp. | reverse complement strand
TTTACCGGGGCCTCAGGCTTGGCCGGGGTGACGGGAGCTTCGTTGACCACCGGCTTTACCGGGGCGGGTGCAACCTTCTCTTCAACAACCGGTTGCACTGCCTCGCCGGCAGGTTCTTCGCTGTAGTTGAAGTCGGGCTCTTCGGTCGTGGCCACCGGCGTCTCGGCTACTGGCTTAACCGGCGCCTGGGCCGGCACTACAGCAGGCTCGGCGGCAACAGGCGGGGCTTCAACAGGCGCAGGCGCTTCTGCAACCGGCGCAGCCTTGGCCTGCGCCGCCAGATCGGCTTGCAGCTTGGCCATCTGATCGTCTTTGAGCTGAATCAGGCGCTGCAGCTTATCCAGCTGGCTCTGCAGATCGCCCATGCGATCCTTCAGCTCGGCATTCTCGCGACGGCTGGAGTCCAGACTCTCCTGGGTTACCGCCAGTTTGTCTGTCAACGCCTTAGTGTCTTCACTGCCTTTTTCACTACCGCTGGTGGCCTTGCCGCTTTCGGCGGAAACCAGTTTCAGGGTATCGCGACCTTCAACCTGGGCAGGAGCAGCACCCGCTGTCTCACGCTTGGTGGCATCCAGTTGGCGAGCACTGGCTGCCAGGCTCCGGCCTTCACGCCAGGCGCTATTCTGCTCAGCGACCTGAGCAATGGCCTCGGCCTGGCTGCGACTTCTGACCTGCTGCTCATCCGGAAGACGCAACACCTGACCGCTTTTCATGCGGTTGATATTGCCGTCTATAAAAGCATTCGGATTCAAATCCTGAATGGCCAGCATGGCCTGATGCACGCTACCACTGCCACGAACCTGCTGCGCGATTTCCCAGAGAGTGTCGTTCTTGCTGGTGGTGTATTGATTGCCATCAATAGTGCGCGGCGCGGCTGGCGCTGTGGGTGCGGCCGGGCGTGGTGGAGCACTGACAGCCGGCGCACTCGGGCGCATTGGCGCTTGGGCAATGGGGGCTGGGGCCACCGCCGCAGGCTGTGCAGCGGAAACTACGCTCTGCGGTGTATAGAGTGGCGGGTCAAGCAGTAGGGTGTACTCGCGCAAAAGACGGCCATTGGGCCAGAGGACCTCAACCAGGAAATTCAGATAAGGCTCGCGCATGGGCTTGCTGGAGGTTACCCGGATCACGCTTTTGCCGTTGGGCCTGAGTACTGGCGTGAACTTCAGATCGGTCAGGAAGTACTGTCGGTCGACGCCGGCCTTGCTGAATTCTTCAGGGGACGCGAGGGTTGGCAGCACTTCACCCGTGGCCAGGTCACGCACCTCTAGCAACTCGATCTCGGCCACCAGCGGTTGATTGAGCGCCGACTGCAGGGTTACCTCACCCAGCCCCAACGCATGCGCCATACCGGAGGACAGTGCCGAAGCAGCTGCGATTGCCAGCGCCAGTTTGCGAACCCGAACCATAGCGTTATCCCTTGTTTTATCTTTTTTTCTCGCGGCGCGAGAGGATCTTGGAAACTGCTGCCTGCCCAAGCCTAAGGCTCAACCCCATACAGCAATTAACTTAGCCAGTATTGCCAAGCTCGAAAGATTCTTCAAATTTCTAGGTAAGTATCTTTTACAGATAGTGTTTTATCAACAACCCGACCAATTGCACAGCACTAAGCATGGCGCCTTTTGGCACATTATCAGACCCAATCCACAAATTGGGTTCTGCACTTTATAGCGCCGAGCGACAAGCGCAAGGCAAAAAGCCAGGATCGGCAGACCGACCCTGGCTTTTATCCACAGCCCGCGACCACTGTACACGGGCAAACAAGCAGCTTAGCGCTCCAACAGAATACGCAGCATACGCCGCAGGGGCTCGGCCGCACCCCACAGCAGCTGGTCACCTACGGTAAACGCGCCGAGGTATTGCGAGCCCATGTTGAGCTTGCGCAAACGACCGACCGGCACACTCAGGGTACCGGTCACGGCAGTCGGGCCGAGATCGCGAATGCTGGCTTCACGGCTGTTCGGCACCAGCTTGACCCAGGGGTTGTGCTGGCTGATCAGGCCTTCGATGTCGGCCATCGGCACATCCTTGTTCAACTTGATGGTCAGTGCCTGACTGTGGCAGCGCATGGCGCCGATGCGCACGCAGATGCCGTCGACCGGGATCGGGCTCTTGAAGCGACCGAGGATCTTGTTGGTTTCGGCCTGGGCCTTCCACTCTTCACGACTCTGGCCGTTGGGCAATTCCTTGTCGATATAGGGAATCAGGCTGCCCGCCAGGGGCACACCGAAGTTGTCCACCGGGAAGGCTTCGCCGCGCATAGCTTCGGCGACCTTGCGGTCGATATCGAGGATGGCGCTGGCCGGGTTGGCCAACTCATCGGCGACGGCGCCGTTGATCGCGCCCATCTGCTTGATCAGCTCGCGCATGTTCTGCGCCCCTGCCCCGCTCGCGGCCTGGTAGGTCATGGCACTCATCCACTCCACCAGACCGGCTTCGTACAGGCCACCCAGCGCCATCAGCATCAGGCTGACGGTGCAGTTGCCGCCGATGTAGTTCTTGCTGCCGGCGTCCAGCGCCTGGTCGATCACCTTGCGGTTGACCGGGTCGAGCACGATGACCGAGTCATCGGCCATACGCAGCGACGAGGCGGCATCAATCCAGTAGCCCTGCCAGCCGGCTTCGCGCAGCTTGGGGAAAACCTCGCTGGTGTAGTCGCCGCCCTGGCAGGTCAGGATCACGTCCAGGCCTTTCAGGTCGTCGATGCTGTAGGCGTCCTTCAGCGGGGCAATGTCCTTGCCAATGGCCGGGCCCTGGCCACCGACATTGGAGGTGGTGAAGAACACCGGCTCGATCAGGTCGAAGTCCCGCTCTTCCAGCATGCGCTGCATCAGCACGGAACCCACCATGCCACGCCAACCGATCAGACCTACACGTTTCATAACGACTACACCTATATAAACAGCCCGCCGGAACCACCCCGGCGCAGCTGTGGAAGATTACAGACTACGCAGCGCTTCGACTACTGCATCACCCATCGCAGCGGTACCCACTTTGGTCTTGCCTTCGGACCAGATGTCGCCGGTACGCAGCCCCTGATCCAGCACCAGACTCACGGCTTTTTCGATGGCGTCGGCAGCGGCCACCTGGCCGAAGCTGTAACGCAGCATCATCGACACCGAGAGAATGGTCGCCAGCGGATTGGCGATGCCCTGGCCGGCGATGTCTGGCGCCGAGCCGTGGCACGGCTCGTACATACCCTTGTTGTGGGCGTCCAGGGAGGCGGACGGCAGCATGCCGATGGAGCCGGTCAGCATGGAGGCCTCATCGGACAGAATGTCGCCGAACATGTTATCGGTGACCATCACGTCGAACTGCTTGGGCGCACGCACCAGCTGCATGGCGGCGTTGTCGACGTACATGTGGGAAAGCTCGACTTCCGGGTAGTCCTTGGCCACATCCTCGACAACCACACGCCACAGCTGACTGGAGGCCAGCACGTTGGCCTTGTCCACCGAGCACAGCTTCTTGTTGCGCACCATGGCCATGTCGAAGCCGACCTTGGCGATGCGGCGGATTTCGCTCTC
>JBFHPI010000375.1:0-3545 GCA_041592855.1 Pseudomonas sp. | reverse complement strand
GCGCGCATACGGGCGACGGACTCGGGGTTGATAGCGCTCCAGCTGCTGCCGAACTTCTCTTTCAGAGCGGCTACAGCCTTGATGTCGTTTTGATATGCGGACATGGTCAATCCTTCAAAAAATGTGTTGGTTGAGCACCGGCTTCCCCACTGAACACCTGTGTTGCCGGAAGGTTGTCGTGAGCGCACTGCGGAATGTCGAGAAGTCGACGTGGGACGGAAATGATCCGGGAGGAGGGTGACGAACAAACAGTCGGCTGACTGGCGCATCTGCAAATGAGCGGGTCATTTGCCGCTTGCCGGCTCGTGGATGCCGTTGGGCGCTGGATGCTGCGATTCATGCTGGCTGCTGCAAACGCTTCCCCGTCCCTCAGGACAACTTCGTTCCAGTCGCCATCTCATCGAACCGCCTTGTGGGCTTTACAACGCGAATCGGCTCGGACGGTAAGTTGGAGCGCGATTCGGAGGTCCTTGTCGGCACCTCTGATTAGCGGGAGCGGGGCCATGATGCCTCTGCTCAAAAGGTTCGTCAATGAATTTGTAGTGCTTTTTCAGTGACTACTACATAAGTCTGGCGACGACCGGCAAGTCAGGTTACAGAGCCCTCAATCCAGCACTTCCACCATTACGCGCAGCTGCATATCGTCACGGCCCTGGGTCGAGTGGCGTTGCAGAAAATCGCGCTGCTGGCCCTGGCTTTGTTCGCTGACGCCGCCCAGGCTGATCCACTCGCCAATGCGCCCGCTGACCCGGGTGTCGGTGCTCTGTACGTCGATATGGCCGGGGGTGTGAGGGCTCAGGCGGTCACGCTGGCTGCTGATACTGATATGCACCAGTTCGCCAGTGAGGCTGGCGGTGACATAGAAGCCGCGGGTGACATCGCGGTACTGGGTGTTCTGATGGACCTGACCGTAAGGGCCGGTGCTGGTCGTGGTCAGGGGGACGCTCTGGCCGACCTGGATCAGCGCCGGGTAGCCCTCGGTGGCCTGTACCTGCTGGGTGCCGCCGCCGCGGCTCTGAGTACTGCGTTGAATAATGCGCACCTGGTCACGGCCATTGATTTCGCCCTGACCAATCTGGATTTCGGCATTGCCGCTGCTGATGGTGCCGTCGGCGCGGTAACCCTGGTCGCGTTGAAAACTGGATTCATCACTGCTGACGCTGATCAGCAGGCGCCGCGGCCGGGTATCCAGTTGCTGGAGCAGTTTACGCACTTCGGCGATCTTGTCCGGCGCGGCATTGACGATCAGTTGATTGCCGTAGGCATTGACCCGACCCTCGTTGCCCAGCACCGACTGCACCATCCCCAACACGTCATCGGCGGTACGGTAGTTGAGCGGGATGACCTCGGTGGCGGCGCTCAGGGGCAGGCAGCAGGCGAGCAGGGCAGCGGCCAGCAGGGGGCGCAGGTTCATAGCAGCAGACTCCTCAGGTCAAGATCGATAAGGCTGGTGTCCCAGGCCTGGTCGAACTGGCTGCGGCGCTGGCGAGCGCGGACCAGATCCTGGTACAGGGCATAACCGCTGAACTGGCCCGGGTCGGGCAGTATCAGCAGGCCGCAGTCATCAGCCAGGAGAAAGGCCAGTTCTTCGTTGGGATAGTCCGGGTTGAGCTTGCGAATCTGCAGGTTGCTGGACAGGCGCCGGGCCAGGCTGAGCAGGCGATGCCCTTCTTTAACTGCGCGACTGCTGTCACGCAGCAGGATGCGCAGTTGGTTGCGCGGGCTGGCCAGAAGGAACTGGCTACAAGCCTGCTGCACGCTGCTGTGATGATAGAGCCAGGGCTCCAGATCATGACTGTAGATGCACAGGCTGCGCTGGGCCTGTTGCAGCAGGGCGAGGGCATGGGCGCGAGCCTGTTCGACCTGATTAAAGCGCTCCAGCGCCCCGTGGGTACCCAGGACAAAGGGGGCAGGCTCGGTCTGTGCGCTGTCTGTGGAGGCACTGCCCGGGTTATGCACGGCAAAACGCCCCGGCGACTCGAACTCGATGGCGGCCAGTTCGGCTGGCTCGCTGCTTTCGGTTGGTTCGCACGGGGCGTTTTCTTTGTTCATTTTCAGCCTCTAGCTGCTATGACGCACCATATCCACATGGGGAATGCCGGCGTCCAGGTATTCACCGCTGACGATGGCAAAGCCGAGCTTTTCATAGAACGGCGTAGCCTGCACCTGGGCACTGAGCATTTGCTGATTGAGACCGCGTTTTTCCGCTTCGGCGATGACCGCATTGATCAGCGCGGCGCCCACATTCAGGCCACGCCAGTCCTTGAGCACCGAAACCCGACCGATATGCCCGTCGGGCAAAAGGCGCGCGGTGCCGATCGGGTAGTCGCCTTCGTAGGCGAGAAAATGCACAGCCTCGGCGTCTTCGGCATCCCACTCCAATTCCGGTGGCACCGCCTGCTCGGCGATAAACACGGTTTCGCGGATACGACGCAGCTCGGCATTGTCCTTCTGCCAATCAGCCAGGCGCACATGAATCTCACTCATCAGCAAACTCCAGGCTGCCTTGTTTGACCAGTTCAACCAACAGATTACGCCCTTCGTCCTCAGCAAGCCACGCGCCGAGGTTGTCGATATGCAGGGCATCGGCGCTGCACACCAGCTTGAGCAGCTCGCGCAGGCTGGCGGACAACAGGCGGCTCTGGCCACTGGCGAACAGCACCAGGTCCTCGCCGACTTCCGACCAGGCCATGCGCGCACTGGGGTTGCGCACCAGCACGGCGCCGTCTTCCAGACTGGCGAGGAAGGTCTCTTCGTCGATGTCGATGCCGTTAATCAGCTCCGGGTATTTGGGCTCGGTCATAAACTGGCCGAACCAGGTCATCAGCAGGCGTTCGTCGCCCATGTGCTCGTTGAGCAGTGCCTTGAGGCGTTCCAGGGCGTCGCGCTGGATCTGTGTCGGGTCGTCGGTCGGCTGCGCGTCAGCATCGCTGTAACGCTCCTCGTCGGGGAGGAACTGGCCGAGAAAATCGGTGAAATGGGTCAGCACTTCGGCGGCACTTGGCGCGCGAAAGCCCACGGAATAGGTCATACAGTCATCCTCAGCGGTACCACAGTGGGCCAGGAGCGGCGGCAGGTAGAGCATGTCGCCGGGTTCCAGCACCCATTCTTCAGTTGATTCGAATTCGGCGAGGATCTTCAGATCCGCGTGTTGCAGCAGGGGGCTGTCGGAGTTGCACGGCTGGCCGATCTGCCAGCGGCGTTTGCCGTAGCCCTGCAGAAGAAAAACGTCGTAGTTGTCGAAGTGCGGACCCACACCACCACCGGGGGCGGCGAAGCTGATCATCACATCGTCGATGCGCCACTTGGGCAGGAACTTGAACTGCTCCAGCAGTTCGGCCACTTCAGGGACGAACTGATCGACTGCCTGCACCAACAGGGTCCAGTCGCGCTCGGGCAGGGTGGCGAAGGTGTCTTCGCTGAACGGGCCGCGCTGCAGCTCCCAGGGGTGGGCGCCGTGCTCGATCACCAGGCGCGACTCGACTTCTTCTTCCAGGGCCAGGCCGGCCAGCTCATCCGGGCTGATCGGGCTTTCGAAACCGGGG
>JBFHPI010000374.1:0-3548 GCA_041592855.1 Pseudomonas sp. | reverse complement strand
GGGCTGGTGCGCATGGCGCACCCTACAGATGCAGTGGCAACAGCCCGCTGTAACGGGTTGAGTCCCTTGGGAGCCGCAAGGCTCCATTTTTTTCCGGTTATGCCCCGCGCAACCTGTTATGTCAGCTCCCCCGCCGGCATGCAGGCTGCACGGCCAGGGTTTCAGCACAGCCCGGGCCGGGGGCATGACCTTTTCTTTAGCAGGTCGTCATTTACGCAATATTGCCCACGCTCGACTGCATGGATGCAGAAGGAGGGGCGACGCAGGAAGCCAAAGCCAAGGTGGTTTCTCAATGGTGCGGTTGGCGCCATGTGACTCATCAGGCGTCTATGGTCAGGTAATCAACAGGAGGGATGTACAGTGGGTCTGGATCCAGTAGTGCTGTTCTTCGTCTTCGGCCTGGCCGCCGGCTTGCTGAAAAGCGAGCTGAAATTGCCGCCAGCGCTGTATGAAACCTTGTCGATCATCCTGCTGCTGGCCATCGGCCTGCACGGTGGGGTGGAACTGGCCGAGCAGGCCAGTTGGCAGCTGCTCGGTCAGTCGGCGCTGGTGCTGGGCCTGGGGGTGGCCCTGCCTCTGCTGGCCTTCGCCGTGCTGCGCGGGCTGGGGTTTGATCGGGTCAATGCGGCGGCAGTGGCCGCCCACTATGGCTCGGTCAGTGCCGGTACCTTCGCCGTGGTGGTGGCCTTTATGCTGGCCAAGGGCATCGAGTACGAAAGCTACATGCCGTTGTTCGTGGCCATTCTGGAAATTCCGGCGATTCTGGTTGGCATTCTCCTGGCCAAGGGCCTTGCCCGGGACACCGACTGGCGCGAACTGGGACGGGAGATCTTCCTCGGCAAGAGCATCATGCTGCTGCTTGGCGGCCTGGTGATCGGCGCGATTGCCGGCAAGGAGGGCATCAAGCCCCTGGAGCCGCTGTACACCAGCATGTTCAAGCCGGTGCTTGCGTTCTTCCTGCTGGAAATGGGCCTGATTGCCTCCGGCCAGCTGGGCGCCCTCAAGCAATTCGGCCTGCGCCTGCTCGGCTTTGCCCTGCTGATGCCGCTGTTCGGTGCACTGGTGGGCGCCTTGCTGGCGCGCTTTATGGGCCTGAGCGTGGGCGGTACGGCGGTACTTGCCACCCTGGCGGCCTCGGCGTCCTATATCGCCGTGCCGGCGGCCATGCGCCTGGCCTTGCCGGAGGCCAATCCGTCGCTGTCGCTGACCGCCTCGCTGGGCATTACCTTTCCCTTTAATATCCTGATCGGCATACCGCTGTACCTGCTGCTGGCCGAGCAACTGATCGCCTGGGGATTCTGAAGATGGACGCACATACCCGTACCCTGCTGACCGTGATCTGCGAGGCGGCGCTGGAGAAGAAGCTGGTGAACGATCTGGAGCAACTGGGCGCCCCCGGCTGGACCATTTCTGACGCCCGTGGCCGTGGTGGCCGGGGCGTGCGCAGCGCCGGCTGGGACACCGAAGGCAATATCCGCGTGGAAATCATCTGCGTGCGCGAGCTGGCCGAGCGCATCGCCGAGCACCTGCAGGCGCGCTACTACGCCAACTTCGCCATGGTCTGCTACCTGGCCCAGGTGGACGTGCTGCGCCCGGAGAAGTTCTAGCAGGTGCAGCGATGATCCCGGATTGCGCCAGCGCTTATCCGGGCTACGGTGACAAGTGCTGCGCGGGCCGGGACTGGTTTTGGCTGTGATCAGCGGCGCTGCCCGGGCGTCTATCAGCCAGTGCCCGGGATGGCCCCGGGCGTTGTGCCGAGGCCAAGATGCAAGAGCTGTTGACCCAGATCCTCGATGAAGTGCGCCCGCTGCTTGGCCAGGGCCAGGTGGCCGACTATATCCCCGCCCTGGCCGATGTGCCGGGCAACCAGCTGGGCATTGCGGTGTACAGCAATGATGGCCAGCTGTACTGCGCCGGCGATGCGCGCACGGCCTTTTCCATCCAGAGCATTTCCAAGGTGTTCAGCCTGGTGCAGGCCATCGGCCATAGCGGCGAGGCGATCTGGCAGCGCCTGGGCCATGAGCCGTCCGGGCAGCCGTTCAATTCCCTGGTGCAGCTGGAATTCGAGCGCGGTCGGCCGCGCAATCCCTTTATCAATGCCGGCGCCCTGGTGATCTGCGATATCAACCAGTCGCGCTTTGCCGCCCCGGCGCTGTCCATGCGCGACTTTGTCCGCCGTCTTGCCGGCAACCCCGAGGTGCTGGTGGATAACCGGGTGGCCGAGTCCGAGTATCAGCATCGCGCGCGCAATGCGGCGGCGGCCTACCTGATGCAGTCCTTCGGCAATTTCCATAACGAAGTGGAGGCGGTGCTGCGCAGCTACTTCAGCTGCTGCGCCCTGCGCATGAGCTGTGTCGACCTGGCCCGGGCCTTCTGCTTTCTGGCCAACCAGGGCTTCTGCAAGCACAGCGGCGAGCAGATCCTCTCGCCCCGGCAGACCAAGCAGGTCAACGCCATCATGGCCACCAGCGGCCTGTACGACGAGGCCGGCAACTTCGCCTACCGGGTTGGTCTGCCGGGCAAGAGCGGGGTGGGTGGCGGTATCGTCGCGGTGGTGCCGGGGCGTTTCAGCGTGTGCGTGTGGTCGCCGGAGCTGAATGCCGCTGGCAACTCCCTGGCCGGGATCAAGGCCCTGGAGCTGCTCAGCGAACGGATTGGCTGGTCGGTGTTCTGAGGGGCTCGGACGGTATCAGTGCGCAGCCGGGGTATGGGTAGGCTGTGCTGTGCGCACCGATGCGCGCCTCAGTTGGCGGTGCGCCCGGTGCACACTGTGGGCCAGTGTGCGCTCAAAACAGCTTGCGGTACTGGATAAAGCCCGAACGTTCGGCGATGCGTTCGTACAGCAGCATGGCGCGGCTGTTGCTCTCGTGGGTCAGCCAGTAGGTGCGCGAGCAGCCATGGGCGCGGGCGGCCTGGTAGACATGCTCGATCAGCTGGCGGCCGGGGGCCGGCTGGTGATTCCAGTGCAGGAGGGGCTGGCGCAGGTGCTGTACACGTGTGTCCGCGGGGAAGAGGGGGTGGAGCGGAACCGTGGAGAAGCGTGCACCTTCGTCCCCCTGATCGGCGAACACGGCTGGAGCCGGTGACCCCCATCTAAAACAGCCGGAATTGTTCCGGGTCGACGCGGCTGGACTGGTGGGCCAGGGTGGCGTTCATCAATTCGATGGCCATTCTGGATTCGAGGGTGACGCCGGCTCGGATGCCGACGCAGGGGTCGTGGCGGCCTCGCTTCAGCTGGAAGTCGATCTCCTCCAGGTTCTTGCGGACGCTCTGCTGCGGCTTGGCGATGCTCGAGGTGGGCTTGAAGCCGACCCGGAAGACCAGCGGATTGCCGGTCGTCACTCCCCCCAGCAGGCCGCCGTGGCTGTTGCGCTGATAGCCGCCGGTGCGGATGGGGTCGTTGTTGGCGCTGCCGCTTCGCGAGACCACCTCCGCGCCGGCGCCGTACTCGCACGACTGTACGGCGTGCAGCCCTCCCAGACTTCCCATCAGCCGCAGCTTCAAGCTTCCATACAGCGGCTCGCCCACGAGCGGCGGAACCTCGACGG
>JBFHPI010000373.1:0-3549 GCA_041592855.1 Pseudomonas sp. | reverse complement strand
GGCAACGGCAAACTGACGCCGCTGCTGATCTTCAATGGCATTGGCGCCAACCTCGAACTGGTCATGCCCTTCGTTCGCGCCCTGGACCCGGATCTGGAGGTCATCGCCTTCGATGTGCCCGGCGTGGGCGGTTCCTCCACCCCGGCCACGCCTTACCGCTTTCCCGGTCTGGCCAAGCTAGCCGCGCGTATGCTCGACTACCTGGATTACGGCCAGGTCAACGCCATCGGCGTGTCCTGGGGCGGTGCACTGGCGCAACAGTTCGCCCATGACTACCCGGAGCGCTGCAAGAAGCTGATTCTTGCCGCCACCTCGGCCGGCGCGGTGATGATCCCCGGCAAGCCCAAGGTGCTCTGGTGCATGGCCAGCCCACGGCGCTATGTGCAGCCGTCCTATGGCGTGCAGATCGCCCCGGAAATCTATGGCGGCGCCTTCCGCCGCGATCCCAAGTTGGCCCTGGCCCATGCCAGCAAGGTGCGCTCGGGCGGCAAGATGGGGTATTACTGGCAGCTGTTCGCCGGCCTCGGTTGGACCAGCATCCACTGGCTGCACAAGATACGCCAACCCACCCTGGTGATGGCCGGCGATGACGACCCGCTGATCCCCCTGGTGAATATGCGTCTGCTGGCCTGGCGCATTCCCAACTCAGAGCTGCATGTGATCGACGATGGTCATCTGTTTCTGGTGACCCGTGCCGAAGCGGTGGCGCCGATCATCATGAAATTCCTCGAAGAAGAACGCCAGCGCGCGGTGATGCACCCCCATCCCACCATCACCCGCAGTCAGTGAAAGCAGCCGCTGAAACTGTGCGCCAGCTCCCCTTGGCGCACGGCACCACTTAGGTGCGGGCAAACGCCGCTTGACCCCACTCCGGGCACAGGCTATTACCTGTACCTCGCCACGCGGTGCTCTGGAATGCATCAACGTGTGCATTGGTATAAGCCTTGCTGCTTATTGCTCGACCTTGAACTCTCATGGTTTGACGACGGAGTGTTACCCAATGCGAGACCAGCCAGCCCCAGCCACCCTGCCCCGCAACAAGAGCCAGATCAATGTGCAGAATGCCATTGTCGGCCTGCGCGGCCGGGATCTGTTTTCCACCCTGCGCAGCCTCGCCCTGCAGGGACTCAAACAGCCGGTACACAGTGCCCGCCACGCCCTGGCCCTGGGTGGCCAACTGGGGCGCATCCTGCTCGGCGACACACCGTATAAACCGCCCGTTCAAGACCCCCGCTTCAGCGACCCGACCTGGCAGCACAACCCCCTCTACCGGCGCAGCCTGCAGGGCTACCTGGCCTGCCAGCAGCAACTCAATCGCTGGATCGACGAAAGCAACCTGGAGCATGACGACCGCGCCCGCGCCCGCTTTGTCCTCAGCCAGCTAGGCGATGCCCTGGCGCCCTCCAATACGCCGCTCAACCCGCTGGTCATCAAGGAGCTGTTCAACACCGGTGGCAGCAGCCTGCTCAAGGGCCTCAGCCATCTGCTCGACGACTTGGTGAATAACGACGGCATGCCCAGCCAGGTCAGCAAGAAGGCCTTCGAAGTCGGCCGCAACCTGGCTACCACAGCGGGAGCAGTGGTTTATCGCAACGACATGCTGGAGCTGATCCAGTACAAACCCATGAGCGAGAAGCAGTACGCCAAACCCCTGCTGATCGTGCCGCCGCAGATTAACAAGTACTACATCTTCGACCTCTCCAGCGAAAAAAGCTTCGTTCAGTACGCCCTGAAGAACGGCCTACAGACCTTCGTCATCAGCTGGCGCAACCCCGACCCGCGCCACCGTGAGTGGGGCCTGTCCAGCTATGTGCAGGCCGTAGAAGAAGCCATGGATGTATGCCGGGCCATCACCGCCAGCAAGGACGTCAACCTGCTCGGCGCCTGCGCCGGCGGGCTGACCATTGCCGCCCTGCAGGGCCATCTGCAGGCCAAACGCCAGCTGCGCAAGGTGGCCAGCGCCACCTATCTGGTGAGCCTGCTGGACAGTCAGATCGAAAGCCCAGCCATGTTGT
Organism: Pseudomonas sp.; assembly: GCA_041592855.1. GTDB lineage: Bacteria > Pseudomonadota > Gammaproteobacteria > Pseudomonadales > Pseudomonadaceae > Aquipseudomonas. The sequence continues at coordinate 1,534 of JBFHPI010000373.1, read as the reverse complement.
TTGCCGATGAGCAGACCCTGGAAGCGGCCAAGCGCCGTTCCTACCAGCAAGGCGTGCTCAATGGCCGCGACATGGCCCGGGTATTCGCCTGGATGCGCCCCAATGATCTGGTGTGGAACTACTGGATCAACAACTACCTGCTGGGCAAACAGCCACCGGCCTTCGACATCCTCTACTGGAACAACGACAACACCCGTCTACCAGCCGCCCTGCATGGCGACCTGCTGGATTTTTTCAAATACAACCCGCTGAGTCGCGCCCAGGGACTGGAAGTGTGCGGCACCCCGGTCGACCTGAAGAAAGTCACGGTGGACAGCTTCAGCGTGGCGGGAATCAACGACCACATCACGCCCTGGGACGCAGTCTATCGCTCGACTCTGCTGCTGGGTGGCAAGCGCCGCTTTATCCTGTCCAATAGCGGCCATATCCAGAGCATTCTCAACCCGCCCGGCAACCCCAAGGCCACCTACCAGGAAGCGCAGAATCTGAGTGGCGACCCACGTGCCTGGTATCACGACGCGGCACGCAGCCAGGGCAGCTGGTGGCCGCAATGGCTGGAATGGCTACAGGCCCACTCCGGGGAAACCCGCGAAACCCTGCCCGCCCTGGGCAATCAACACTACCCCGCCATGGAAGCCGCTCCCGGCACCTATGTACATGTACGCTGATCATCGCACGGGCGCCGATGGCGGCCGGGCCTTTTCCTCCGCGGCCAACAAGAAGAACCCATGAAAACCCGCGACCGCATCCTTGAATGCGCCCTGCAGCTGTTCAATCAGAAGGGCGAACCCAATGTCTCCACCCTGGAAATCGCCAATGAACTGGGCATCAGTCCGGGCAATCTGTACTACCACTTTCACGGCAAGGAGCCCCTGGTACTGGGTCTGTTCGAGCGCTTCCAGGGCGAGCTGGCGCCGCTGCTCGAACCGCCGGAAGACGTGCAGCTGGACGTGGAAGATTACTGGCTGTTTCTGCACCTGATCGTCGAGCGCCTGGCCCACTACCGATTCCTGTTCCAGGATCTGTCCAATCTGGCCAGCCGGGTGCCCAAGCTGGAGCGCGGCATACGTCTGTGGCTGAACAGCCTCAAGCGCGCCCTGGCCGAACTGCTGGCGCGCCTGCAAGCCGATGGCCTGCTGCAGAGCGATACCCAGGCCCTGGGCCAGCTGGTGGAGCAAATCACCCTGACCCTGCTGTTCTCTCTGGACTACCAGCGCATCATGGGCCGCGAGGGAGAAAGCCGCCTGGTGGTCTATCAGGTGATGATGCTGGCCGCACCACACCTGGCCAGCGAGGCGCGCTTTGCCGCCGAACATCTGGCCCAGCGCTATCTGGAAGACTGAACCTCGATTGCCACACAGCAAAACGCCCGGCTACTGCCGGGCGTTTTGTTTGCACTGCCGACCGTCTTACGACTGGCTTGCAGGTGTAGCAGGTGCCGCGGCTGGCGCAGTCGGAGCAGCAGCCGGCGCTGCGGCTGCAGGGGCGGCCGGCTTGGCGGCTGCTGCAGGCTTGGCTGCTGCCTTCGCTGCAG
>JBFHPI010000372.1:0-3565 GCA_041592855.1 Pseudomonas sp. | reverse complement strand
GCCCCCAAGTGGTTGCTGGTAATGGTGGCTTACGCTGCCGAATTGCTGGCCAGGGTCAGCGGTAAAGCCGCGCAGCTTACGCGCAGCCAGGTGCGCCTGTTTCACGCCGAGAAGCAGGAGTACCAAAGCGACCAGGCCATCTCGGCCCTAGGCTTCAGCCCGAGAAGTCCGGCTCAGGCCCTTGAGGAGGCCTTCGCTTATCTTGAGCAGCGCTGTAGCTGAACGATGCAGTCGGGGCTGTTGCTAGGCGGCCCCGGGCGCATGCGGCCTGAATGGCTGCTGCGTGAGCCGGCCAGTGCCCACTTCAGCCCGGGCGAGAGCTGCCGGCGCAAGATCATCGAGCTCAGTCGCCAGGTGCGCAAGAGCCTGGACATCTGCGTCTACACCATCTCCGACGACCAGCTTAGCCAGGCGATTGTGGCCTGCCATCAGCGCGGTATCGCCGTGCGGGTGATCAGCGACAACGAAAAGCAGTTCGATGCCGGCAGCGATATCCAGTGGCTACGTGATAAGGGCGTGCCTTTGCGCATCGATTCGGGCCCCTACCATATGCACCACAAATTCGCCCTGTTCGACGGCCGCCTGCTGCTTAACGGCAGCTTCAACTGGACCCGCAGCGCCACCACCGGCAACGAGGAAAATCTGCTGGTCATTGAGCATGCGCAACTGGTGGCGGCCTACAGCCGTGAATTCGAAGCGCTCTGGGCGCGTTACGCCGATTGCAGTTGAGCTGACTTGACGTGTGCGCTCAGCCTGCTTTAACGGATGCTAGGGGCAATCGAAGGAGGAGGGCACATGGGGTTGCGTAATGCCGTTCAGCTGATCACCTATCCGGATCGTTTCGGCGCCACCCTGGCCGAGCTGTACACCCTGCTTGATCGGCACCTGGCCGATGCTGTCGCGGGTGTGCATATCCTGCCGCTTTATCCCTCCAATGCCGACGCTGGCTTTTCCCCGCTGACCCATTTGCAGGTTGACCCGCGTTACGGTGACTGGGCGGATGTGGAGCGCATAGCGGCACGTTTTGACCTCTGCGTTGACCTGATCATCAGTCACATTGCCGACGAGTCACCGCAGTTTCTCGACTTTCTCGCCCGTGGTCAGGCGTCGCCCTTCGCCGAGCTGTTCGTGCAGGTCGACAAGCTGGGTGAGATCAGCCTGGAGGACCTGGCCAAGATCCATATCCGCAAGGAAAAGGAGCCGTTCAGGACGGTGCAGCTGGGCGACGGCAGTCAGTGTCGGCTCTGGTGCACCTTCACCGAGCGGCAGATCGACCTTAACTACAATTCGCCGCAGACCTATCAGCTGATGGAAGAGTACATGGCCTTTCTGGCGGCCCGCGGGGTCAAATTGTTCCGCCTGGATGCCTTCGGCTATACCACCAAGCGTATCGGCAGCAGTTGCTTTCTGGTCGAGCCGGATGTCTATCGGATCCTCGAGTGGTTTCGCGACACCGGCGCCAAGTATGGCGCCGCCATGCTGCCCGAGGTGCACGACCATATCAGCTATCAGTACGCCATCTCGCGGCGCGCCATGCACCCCTATGCCTTCGCCCTGCCGCCTTTGGTGCTGCACAGCATCCTGTCCGGCAACAGTCGCTACCTCAAGCAGTGGCTGCGCATGTGCCCACGCAACCAGATCACGGTGCTCGATACCCACGACGGCATCTGCATCCCCGATGTCGAGGGGGTATTGCCGGAGGCGGAAATCCGCTATCTGGTCGATGAGGTGTCAGTTCGCAGTGCTGATCCGATCATGCGTCGTTCGGCAGTGAATGTGCATAGTGTGGGGGCGATCTACCAGCTGACTTGTACCTTTTATGAAGCGCTGATGCGCAACGATGAAGCCTATATAGCGGCCAGGGCCATCCAGTTCTTCACCCCCGGCATTCCTCAGGTCTATTACGTTGGCCTGTTGGCCGGTTGCAACGATTTCGAACTGGCCGAGGCCAGTGGCGAAGTACGCGATGTCAATCGGCACTGCTACAGCCTGGAAGAGGCCGAGCAGGCCTTGCAGCAGCCGCTGGTGCAGCGTCTGCTGGTGCTGATGCGTTTGCGTAACCAGCATCCGGCTTTCAATGGGCGCTTCGAGCTGATCCAGTCCAGCGACAGCAGCCTGGCCATGGCCTGGCGCCACGGCCAGCACTATTGCCGGTTGCAGGTGGAGCTGAGTACCAGTCAGGCGATCATTCACTATTGCGACCCGGATGACGGGGCTGAGCGGCAACTGCGCTGCTGAGCGCAGGCCCGATGGCCCGTGTTTCGGGTTAGACTTGTCGCCTTTCCGATCAGCCAAGAAGCCCCGCCATGGCCCTGCCGTCGACCACCTACAAAATCGAACTGAACCTCACCGATATGGACCGCAGTGTCTACGAGAACCTGCGTTTCACCGTGGCCCGTCACCCTTCGGAGACCGAGGAGCGCCTGGCCGCGCGCCTGGTTGCCTATGCCCTGTTCTACCATGAGCAGCTGACCTTTGGCCGGGGTCTGTCGGATGTGGATGAGCCGGCACTATGGGAAAAGAGTCGGGACGGTCGCGTGCTGCACTGGATCGAGGTGGGCCAGCCGGACCGCGAGCGGATCACCTGGTGCTCGCGGCGTACCGAGAAGTTCAGCCTGGTGGCCTACGGCAATCTGCGAGTGTGGCAGACCAAGGAACTGGACCCGGTGCGCAGCCTGAAGAACATCAACGTGGTGGCCCTGGACCAGGAGGCCCTGGCCGCACTGGCCCTGGATATGCCGCGTTCGCTGAACTGGAGCGTGATGATCAGTGACGGCGAATTGTTTGTCACCGACGAGCGTGGCCAGCATGAGCTGCCGATCGAGTGGTTGATCGGCGAGCGCTAAGCGCCAGATAGACCGCCGCCGTTGGTGGAAAGCGCTGCGCTTTTTTCCACCCCATGCCCCCGTTAAGTCCTCGGAATATCCATGCGTATCGAGTCCCGCCCGCTGCCTGAAACTCTGCCCGATCTGGGCAATCTGCCGCCCTTGCTGACCCGTCTGTATGCCGCCCGCGGCGTGCAGTCGGCCGCCGAACTGGACAAGGGACTGGCGCGTCTGCTGCCCTATCAGCAGATGAAGGGCATGGCCGCGGCTGTTGAACTGCTGGTGCAGGCCCTGCAGCAGGGCCAGCGTCTGCTGATCGTCGGCGATTTCGATGCCGATGGTGCCACTGCCAGTACGGTGGGGATGCTGGGCCTGCGCATGCTCGGTGCCGCCCATGTCGATTACCTGGTGCCCAATCGTTTTGAATACGGCTATGGCCTGACGCCGGAAATCGTCGCGGTGGCCCTGGAGCGTCAGCCCGAGCTGCTGATCACCGTGGACAACGGCATCTCCAGCGTCGAGGGCGTGGCTGCGGCCAAGGCTGCCGGGCTCAGGGTGCTGGTCACCGACCACCACTTGCCGGGGCCGGAATTGCCCGCGGCCGATGCCATCGTCAATCCCAACCAGCCGGGTTGCGGGTTTCCCAGCAAGGCCATGGCCGGGGTCGGGGTGATGTTCTATGTGCTGCTGGCCCTGCGCGCGCGCCTGCGCGAGCTGGGCTGGTTTGGCCCGCAGCGGGT
>JBFHPI010000371.1:0-3565 GCA_041592855.1 Pseudomonas sp. | reverse complement strand
ATTGGGGTAGTGCACGTCGACGATCTTCTGCAGGGTGTCGCGGTCGGGAAAGGCGATGTAGTGGAAGAAGCAGCGGCGCAGGAAGGCATCCGGCAGCTCTTTTTCGTTGTTCGAGGTGATGATGATGATCGGGCGCTGCTTGGCCTTGATCGTCTCGTTGGTCTCGTAAACGTAGAACTCCATCTTGTCGAGCTCCTGCAACAGGTCGTTGGGGAACTCGATATCGGCCTTGTCGATCTCGTCGATCAGCAGAATGACCCGCTCATCCGACTCGAAGGCCTCCCACAGCTTGCCCTTCTTGATGTAGTTGCGCACGTCGTGGACCTTGTCCGAGTCCAGCTGCGAATCGCGCAGGCGGCTCACCGCGTCGTACTCGTAGAGGCCCTGGTGGGCCTTGGTGGTGGACTTGATATGCCAGGTGATCAGCTTGGCGCCGAAGGCGTCGGCCAGTTGCTCGGCCAGCATGGTCTTACCGGTGCCCGGCTCGCCCTTGACCAGCAGCGGGCGCTGCAAGGTGATAGCGGCATTGACCGCGAGCTTGAGGTCGTCGGTGGCGACGTACGACTGGGTGCCTTCGAACTTCATCGGGAGATCCTCGGAACGCTAACGCGCGGGGCCATACCCGCGGGTTCAGTAATTGAAAGGCAGACTATAACGCCAGAGCCGATGGCTGTGAACGCGGACGGCTTATTCAGTCACTGAATGGCGGGTCACGCCTGGATTGTCGCGGCGCTGGACGACGAACGGAACTGACCTTAGGCTGGTTCTCCTTCCCACTCGCGCACAAGGAAACTGCCATGAGCCGCATCTTCGCTGACAACGCCCAAGCCATCGGTAATACCCCGTTGGTACGGATCAACCGTCTGGGACCGGCGGGCGTGACCATCCTGGCCAAGATCGAGGGGCGCAACCCGGCCTATTCGGTCAAATGTCGTATCGGCGCCAGCATGATCTGGGACGCCGAAGAGCGCGGTGTGCTCAAGCCGGGCATGACCATTGTCGAGCCGACTTCGGGCAATACCGGTATCGGTCTGGCCTTTGTCGCCGCTGCCCGTGGCTACAAGCTGCTGCTGACCATGCCGGCCTCCATGAGCCTGGAGCGACGCAAGGTGCTCAAGGCCCTGGGCGCCGAGCTGGTGCTGACCGAGCCGGCCAAGGGCATGAAGGGCGCGATCGAGAAGGCCGCAGAGATCGCCGCCTCCGACAGCAATACCTACTTTATGCCGCAGCAATTCAACAACCCGGCCAACCCGGCGATCCACGAGAAGACCACCGGCCCGGAGATCTGGAACGATACCGACGGTGCCATCGATGTGCTGGTGGCCGGCGTCGGCACCGGCGGCACCATCACTGGGGTGTCGCGCTATATCAAAAACACCTGCGGCAAACCGATTCTCTCGGTGGCGGTGGAACCGGTCAGCTCGCCGGTGATCAGCCAGACCCTCGCCGGGGATGAGGTCAAGCCCAGCCCGCACAAGATCCAGGGCATCGGTGCCGGTTTTGTGCCGAGCAACCTGGATCTGGCCATGGTGGATCGGGTTGAGCAGGTGTCTGATGACGAAGCCAAGGCCGTGGCCCTGCGCCTGATGCGCGAGGAAGGCATTCTTTGCGGCATCTCCTGCGGCGCGGCCATGGCTGCGGCCCTTCGTCTCGCCGCCGAGCCGGGCATGCAGGGCAAGACCCTGGTGGTGATCCTGCCGGACTCCGGTGAGCGCTATCTGTCGAGCATGCTGTTCAGCGATCTGTTTACCGAGCAGGAACTGCAGCAGTAAGAGGTCGGTCGATCTGCGATCAAGCCGCCTTTGGGCGGCTTTTTCGTAGGGTGCGCCGTGCGCACCGCGGCTGCGCAATTGTGTTGGTGCGCGCAGCACACCCTAGGCTTTTGCCGCGCTGGGCCTGACCACCAGCCACAGTGCCAGGGCGATCAGCACGCCGCCATAGAGATAGGCCCAGGACAAGGGTTCGTCCAGCAGCAGGGCGCCCCACAGCACGCCGAACGGCGGGATCAGAAAGGTGGTAGTACTGGCCTTGATCGGCCCGATATCGGTCAGCAGGCGAAAATACAGGACATAGGCCAAGGCGGTGCAGACAAAACCCAGGCCGGCCAGGGACAGCCAGACCTCCAGGCCGCCCCAGCTGGCCGGAGGCTGCAACGCCAGGCTGCCGATAAACAACGGCAGCAGGAACAAACTGGCCCCGCACAGGCTGGCAAAGGCGGTGAGACAGTTATCCAGACCCCCTTGCTGGCCGATCCAGCTACGGGTGAGGAAACCGGCAAAGCCGTAGCAGGTGGTGGCCACCAGGCAGGCTGCCGCACCCAGTAGCAGCTCCAGGTCAAACTCGACCGGCCCGGTACGGGTCAGCACCGCCACGCCAAACAGGCCGATGGCCACACCAGCGGCCTTGCTCAGGGTCAGGGCTTCGGCGAAGAACAGCATGCCGATCAGCACGCCCATCATCGGCGTGGTGGCATTGAAGATGGCCGAATAGCCCGCCGGCAATACCAGCGCCGCCAGGCAGTACATGGCCGAGGGCAGGCCGGCGTTGATCACCCCCAATACCAGGCAGGCCCTGAGCTTGCCGCGAAAGTCCAAGCTCAGGCGCAACAGTATCAGCAGGGCGAGCAGGCCAAGCATGCCCAGGCTGGCACGGAAGAAGGCTGTGGGCATGCTGCCCAGCACTGGTGCGGCAATGCGCATAAACAGAAAGCTGGCACCCCAGATGGCAGCCAGCAGTAACAGACGCAGCAAGTCGGCCAGGCGCAAGATGCCCTCCACAGCAGTGATCAGGGGGCGGCAGTGTTGCCGGGCTGGGCAGTCATGGCAATGGAAAAATCCCCGCACGTGCACTTTGGCAATATTTCGCTGTTATCTACAGACCTGGATGGCTTTCACTTGGCGGCCCCACTGGATAAGCTCGGCAGACTCTTCGCCTTCTTCCATAAGGGTTCGTTTATGCCACAGCAATGGCCTGCCGCCGCGATCGCCCAGCTTATCCTCGACGGTTTTGATGACTACCGTGAGCAGTTCCGCCAGATCACCAATGGCGCCCGGGTGCGCTTCGAGCAGGCGCAGTGGCAGGAAATCCAGCAGGCCTCGGCCGCGCGCATCGCCCTGTACGAGGAGTTTGTCAGCGAGGTCAGCCAGCGTCTACGTGATGCATATTCGGAGGATGTGCTGCTGGAGGTGGCTCAGTGGCCCCTGGTCAAGTCGGCCTATATCGGTCTGATCGACCTGCGCTACGACGACGAACTGGCGGAAACCTGGTTCAACTCGATTTTCTGCAGCCTGTTCAGCCACGACCAGATCAACGACGGCTGCATGTTTATCCATACCACCCGGCCGGCGCTGCGGGTCAACGCTCGGGCGCCGCAAACCCGGGTGTATGAGCCCAGGGGCAATATGGAGCAGGCCCTGCGCCAGGTATTCGAGGACTTCAGCTTCGAGGTGGGCTATGAAAACCTGGAGCGGGATCTGGCGCGCCTGCTGGTGCAGCTGAGTGCCAATCTGCCGGACTGGGTGTGCAAGGACCCGGAGTTGCGCATCGAGCTGTTTGCCTCACGCCT
>JBFHPI010000370.1:0-3597 GCA_041592855.1 Pseudomonas sp. | reverse complement strand
TGGCAGTTGCTGGGCATCCGCGAGGCAGTCACCCTGGAGCTGAACAGCCTGGGTACCAGCGCTGCCCGTGCGGTTTACCGTGAAGCGTTGGTCGACTACCTCAGTGCCCGTGCCGAGCAGCTCGATGAAGACAGCCGCCGCCGGTTGAGCAGCAATCCGCTGCGTGTGCTCGACAGCAAGGTGCCGGAAACCCAGGCGCTGCTGATGGATGCACCGAAGCTGGCAGATTACCTGGACGAGGAATCCAAGGCTCACTTCGAGGGGCTCAAGGCTCGCCTGGATGCGGCCGGTGTGCCCTATGTGCTCAATCCCAAGCTGGTGCGCGGGCTGGACTACTACAGCAAGACGGTGTTCGAGTGGGTGACCACTGAGCTGGGGTCCCAGGGCACGGTGTGCGCCGGTGGCCGCTACGATGGCCTGGTCGAGCAAATGGGCGGCAAGCCGACTCCGGGCGTGGGTTTTGCCATGGGGATCGAGCGTTTGGTGCTATTGCTGGAAACTCTGGGTAAAGTGCCAAACGAAATTGCCCGTCAGGTGGATGTTTATCTCTGCGCCTTTGGCGAGGCGGCCGAGCTGGCGGCTCTGGCCCTGGCCGAGCGTCTGCGTGATCAGCTGCCGGGTCTGCGCTTGCAGGTCAATGCCGGTGCCGGCAGTTTCAAGAGCCAGCTGAAGAAGGCTGACAAGAGTGGCGCCCTCTATGCACTGGTGTTGGGTGAAGACGAACTGGCTCAGCAAGTGGTAGGTTGCAAACCGCTGCGTGACCAGAGCGAGCAGCTGAGCATTGCCTGGGATGCGTTGGGCGTTTATCTGGCCAAGAGCATCGCCAAGGCTTGAGTTTTCGGCAGATATCGAATTGATGCAGGCGCAAAAAAGCCTGCGATAAGCTTAAGCGAATAGGAGTATTGGGGTGGTTTCGCGTACCGATGATGAAGAGCTGGCGGTAATCAAGGAATGGTGGCAGCGCAACGGCATGCCGCTGGTGACCGGCGTACTGCTGGCCCTGGTGGCGGTATTCGGCTGGCAGGGCTGGCAGAAATATCAGGCCAATCAGGCCCATGGCGCCTCCATTCTCTATCAGCAATTGCTGGAAGAAGCCTTGAACCCGGCTGGCCAGGCCGATACCGCCAAAGTGGTGGAGCTGGCCGGCAAACTCAAGAACGAGTTCGGCGGTAGCCACTATGCCCAGTACGCCAGCCTTTTCGTCGCCAAGCTGGCGGTAGAAGCGGACAAGCTGGATGACGCTGCTGCCGAGCTGCAGGCCATTGTCGATAAACCGGCCGACGATAAACTCGCTGAGTTGGCCCGCCAGCGTCTGGCGCGTGTGCTGTCGGCACAGGACAAGACTGAGGAAGCCCTGCAGGTGCTGACGGTCAAGGCGGCCGAGGATGCTTTCCTGGCCAGCCGCGAAGAACTCAGGGGCGATCTGCTGGTGCGCCTCGGTCGTCATGATGAGGCCTATGAGGCTTACACCAAGGCCAAGGCCGCTGTTTCCGAAGATGCCGCCCTGGGCGGTCTGCAAATGAAGCTGGATGACCTGGCAAAAGGGGATGCGTGACGTGATGCGCTGGAAGAATGCCGCAGTGCTGGCCTTGGCCGTCGTGGTCGTAGGTTGCAGCAGCAACACCAAAAAGGAATTGCCGCCAGCCGAACTGCCAAAGTTTGAGCGCGAAGTGCAGCTAAAGAAAGAGTGGAGCCGCTCCATTGGCAAGGGCCAGGGCGAGACGTTCAATATGCTGACCCCGGCTGTGGAGGGGGATCGTCTGTTCGCTGCCGATGTCGAGGGACTGGTCATGGCTCTGGACCGTCTGAGCGGCAAGGTGCTGTGGAAGACTGATCTGGAGGCTCCGGTTTCCGGTGCGGTGGGCGCCGGATACGGCCTGGTGACCATGGGCACGCTCAAGGGTGAAGTAATCGCCCTGGATGCCAGCAGTGGCGAGGAAAAGTGGCGCGCCCGGGTCACCAGCGAAGTGCTGGCTGCCCCTGCGGTCAATGGTGATGTGGTGCTGGTACAGACCCAGGATGACCGCCTGATCGCCTTCGATGCCGATACCGGCAATCAGCGTTGGATTTTTGAAAACACCCCAGCGGTACTGACCCTGCGTGGCACCGGCAGCCCGGTGCTGACCAACCGTCTGGCCATTGCCGGCCTGTCCAGCGGCAAGGTGATTGCCCTGGATGCCCAGCGTGGCATTCCGGTGTGGGAACAGCGGGTGGCGATTCCCCAGGGGCGTTCGGAACTTGAGCGCGTTGTCGATATCGACGGTGGCCTGCTGCTGTCTGGTGGCACCCTGTATGCCGTGAGCTACCAGGGGCGGGTGGCCGCCATGGATCTGGAAAGCGGGCGCATCCTCTGGCAGCGCGAGGCCTCCAGTTCGGTGGGCGTGGCCCAGGGCTTCGGCAACGTCTATGTCAGTCTGGCCAGTGGCACAGTGGAAGGCATCGACGAGCGTTCGGCATCGGCCCTGTGGAGCAATGATGCCCTGGCCCGTCGCCAGCTGTCGGCTCCTGAAGTGTTTTCCAGCTATGTGGCCTTCGGTGACCTGGAAGGTTACCTGCACCTGATCAGTCAGGTGGATGGGCGTTTTGTTGGCCGTGAACGCATCGACAGTGATGGCCTGCGTGCCCGTCCGCTGGTGGTGGGTGACTGGCTGTATGCCTTTGGCAATGGCGGCAACCTGGTGGCGCTGACCATCAGGTAACGCCCTCGACCCTGCTGCACGGCATTGGGCTGTGCAGCAGGGTCAATGCGACAAATTCCGGCCGCTGCCCGTGCAGCGGCTTTTGTATTTTCTGAAATAACCAAGTGGAGAGCCTGATGGTTCCCGTAATTGCCCTGGTGGGCCGCCCGAACGTCGGCAAGTCCACCCTGTTTAACCGCTTGACCAAGTCCCGTGACGCGATTGTCGGCGACCTGTCTGGTCTGACCCGTGATCGCCAGTACGGCGAGGCCAAGTGGCAGGGGCGAACCTATATCGTCATCGACACCGGGGGTATTTCCGGTGACGAGGAAGGCATCGACGCGAAGATGGCCGAGCAGTCCCTGCAGGCCATCGAAGAGGCCGATGCCGTGCTGTTTCTGGTGGATGCCCGGGCCGGGCTGTCCGCCTCCGACCAGATGATCGGTGAGCACCTGCGCCGGCGTAACAAACGCAGTTTTCTGGTGATCAACAAGGTCGACAACCTCGACCCCGATCTGGCCCGCGCCGAGTTCGCCAGCATGGGCATGGGCGAGTCCCTGGCCATTGCCGGTGCCCATGGTCGTGGTATCACCCAGATGCTGGAGACTGTCCTGGGCGTATTCCCCAAGGATGCTGGCGAGCCGGAAGAGGGCGAGGAAGAAGAGGAAGTGCTGGAAGGCCAGGAAGCCAAGCGCATTCCCGGTCCGAGCGAGAAGGACGGCATCAAGCTGGCCATTATCGGCCGGCCCAACGTCGGCAACTCGACCCTGGTCAACCGCATGCTCGGTGAAGAGCGGGTGATCGTCTATGACCAGGCCGGCACCACCCGTGACAGCATCTATATTCCCTTCGAGCGCGATGACGAAAAATACACCCTGATCGACACCGCCGGGGTGCGCCGCCGCGGCAAGATCTTCGA
>JBFHPI010000369.1:0-3612 GCA_041592855.1 Pseudomonas sp. | reverse complement strand
GGCGAGGCCGGCGGCAGGTCGCAGTACCAGTCGTAGAAGGACAGGCACACCCCGCCGATCAGCGACAGGTAGCGGCTGCCGGCCGCGTAGCTGACCATGGACATGGCCGGAATCGGCGAGAAGCCGACCACCCGGTCCGGGCCGTGCTGCTTGACGGTATAGACGTTGGCCGCGGCGATGATCTCGGTCACTTCATCCCAGCTGGAGCGGATAAAGCCGCCCATGCCGCGCTTGCTCTTGTACGCCTCGGCCTTGGCCGGGCTCTCGACGATGCTGGCCCAGGCCTGCACCGGCGCCAGGGTCGCCCGCGCCTCGCGCCAGAGCTTGAGCAACGGCTTGCGCACCTTGGGGTACTTCAGACGGTTGGCGCTGTAGATATACCAGCTGTAGCTGGCGCCACGGGGGCAGCCGCGCGGCTCGTGGTTGGGCAGGTCGTTGCGGGTGCGCGGGTAGTCGGTCTGCTGGGTTTCCCAGGTGATCAGGCCGTTCTTCACGTAGATCTTCCAGGAGCACGAACCGGTGCAGTTCACCCCGTGGGTGGAACGCACGATCTTGTCGTACTGCCAGCGCGAACGGTAGACGTTCTCCCAGTCGCGGGACTCCTGGCGGGTCTCGCCATGGCCGTCGGCGAACTCACCCTGCTTTCTATTGAAGAAGCGCAGCTGGTCGAGTAAATGGCTCATTTCTGTTTTCCTCTCAGGCTGAACGCGGGCGGCCCCACGCTCGTCATTGCTTGGGCTGTGGGTAGTTAGCAGGGCGTCTCGGCACCCTTGCGCGAGTACCACCACCAGGTCACGAACATGCAGCTCAGGTAGTAACCAACGAACAGGTACAGGGCCATTTCCGGGCCTCCGGTCAGGGCGATGGAGCTACCAAAGGTCTTGGGGATAAAGAAGGCGCCAAAGGCTCCGATGGCCGAGCTGAAGCCGAGCACCGCGGCCGACTCCTTGCCCGCGCTCTTCAGTGCTTCTTCACGCTCTGCGGCTTTCTTGCCGGCACTCCAGCGCTCGTGCAGGGTGCGGAAAATCACCGGGATCATGCGGAAGGTGGAGCCGTTGCCGATGCCGGTGGTGACGAACAACAGCATGAACATGGCCAGAAAGCCGTAGAAGTTGCCTTCCTGGCCGGCCTGGGGCAGAAAGGCGATCACCCCGAACACCGCCGCGATCATCAGCACGAAGTTCCACAGGGTCACCCGCGCGCCGCCCAGCTTGTCCGAGATCCAGCCGCCCAGCGGACGCACCAGGGCACCGACCAGCGGCCCGAGGAAGGCGAACTGCAGCGGATTGACCGCGGGGAAGGACTGCTTGATCAGCAGCGGGAAGGCAGCGGCAAACCCGATAAAGGAGCCAAAGGTGGCAAGGTACAGCCAGCACATCAGCCAGTTGTGCTTGCGCTTGAAGATCACCGCCTGCTCGGAAAACGAGGCCCGTGCCGACGCCAGGTCGTTCATGCCAAACCAGGCCGCCAGGGTTACCGCGGCAATCAGCGGAACCCAGACAAAGCCGGCGTTCTGCAGCCACAGCTGGCTGCCATCGGCCAGTTCCTGGGGTTTGCCACCCACGGCGCCGAACAGGCCGAAGCCGATCACCAGCGGCACCAGAAACTGCATGGCCGACACGCCCAGGTTACCCAGCCCGGCATTCAGGCCCAGGGCGGTGCCCTGCTGCGACTTGGGGTAGAAGAAGCTGATATTGGACATGCTCGATGCGAAGTTGCCGCCACCGAAGCCGCACAGCAGGGCGATGATCACGAACACGCTGTAGGGCGTGTGCGGGTCCTGCACGGCAAAGCCCATCCACAACGCCGGGATCAGCAACGAGGCGGTGCTCAGGGCCGTCCAGCGCCGCCCGCCGAACACCGGCACCATAAAGGAGTAGAAAATGCGGAAGGTGGCACCGGACAAGCCGGGCAGCGCCGCCAGCCAGAACAGCTGATCGGTGCTGAAGCTGAAGCCGATGGCGTTCAGGCGCACGATCACCGTGCTCCACACCATCCATACGGCGAAGGCGAGAAACAGCGCGGGAATCGAAATCCACAGGTTGCGGGTGGCAATACTCTTGCCGATCGAGCCCCAGAAGTGCGCGTCTTCCGGACGCCAGTCTTGAATCACCGGCCCGGTGGGGGGCAACGCGGCGGCCGGGGCATGCTTGCTTGCGGACATGGTCTGTCTCCTTGCAGGGTCAGGACGCGGAGCCGGTAGGCCCCGAGGAGCCCTGGCCCATGACGGGGGTTTTGCGAACTTCGCTGAGGTACATCCAGATCAGGGAGACCCAGACCACGCCGTACAGCAGCATGAAGGCGGAGGAGCGCACCCCGGTGAGGTCCACCAGGGCACCGAACAGGATGGGCAGGACGAAGCCACCCAGGCCGCCGGCCAGGCCGACGATGCCGGACACCGCGCCCATGTTGCTGGGGAACTCATCAGAGATGTACTTGAACACCGAGGCCTTGCCGAACGCCCAGGCGATGCCGATCACGAACATCAGCAGGGTGAACACCCAGACGTTCAGGCCGATATGGAAGGTGCGCGGCCCCTCCACGGTATGCACGGTCAGATCGGTGGGCGGATAGGACAGCAGGAACAGGCAGATCCAGCTGACCCACATCACCCACCAGGTCACGCTGTGGGCGCCCCACTTGTCCGACATCCAGCCGCCGATGGCGCGCAGCAGTCCGCCCGGCAGGGAGAAGCAGGCGGCCAGCAACGCGGCGCTCTGCAGGCTCAGCTGATACTCCTGGACGTAGTACTTGGTCATCCACAGGGCCAGCGCCACATAACCGCCGAAGACGATCGAGTAGTACTGGCAGTAGCGCCATACCCGGGGGTCTTTAAGGGTGCGCAGCTGCTGGCCGAGGCTCAGGCTGCTGGGCACACGGTGCGCCTTGTTCTCGTAGGTGAAGAACCAGAACAGCAAGGCGGTGATAAACAGAATCGCCGAGTAGACCTTGGGCACCATCTGCCAGCTGGCGGCCGCAATGATGGCCGGGGCGACAAACTTGGTGACGGCGGCGCCGGCATTGCCCGCACCGAAAATGCCCATGGCCGTGCCCTGGGTGCTCTTGTCAAACCACTTGGCGACGTAGGCGATGCCGACCGAGAAGGAGCCACCGGCCAGGCCGACAAACAGGCCCAGCACGAGGAATTGCCAGTAGGCCGTGGCGTAGCTGATCAGGTAGATCGGCAACACGCAGAACAGCATCAGCAGGAAGAACACGATACGCCCGCCAAAGCGGTCGGTGAGCATGCCCAGCGGCAGGCGCACCAGGGAGCCGGTCAGTACCGGCGTGGCGGCCAGCAGGCCGAACTGGGTTTCATTGAGGTCAAGCAGCTCCTTAATCGGCACCCCGAGCACGGCGAACATCATCCACACCATAAAACACATGGTGAAGGCGAAGGTACTCATCCCCAGCACCAGCCCTTGCTGTACTTTGTGGCCTGCCATGACAGACTCCCGTTACTGTTGTCATGGCTGCAGACTAAGCGCTCAAAGGCAAAAAAACTTGACCCACATCAACGTATCAGGGGCCGACAGCGGCGCCAGGATCAGCCCTCTACCCCCAAAGAGGTAGTTCCAAAATCGATATGAAAGCCCATGCTTTTCAGCAACT
>JBFHPI010000368.1:0-3620 GCA_041592855.1 Pseudomonas sp. | reverse complement strand
TGATCTTGCCGGTGATATCCATCACCTTGAACCAGGACAGATCGGTAAAGACGGTCAGGCCGAAGAGGAACAGGGCCAGCAACAACAGGGTGCTGCCCTCGACATTCAGCGCAGCAGTGGCCAGATCGCCGAGGCTGGCACCCAGCATGCCGCCGCCGGAACTCTGCATCCCCGGGCCTGGTTCGAAGTGGATATGAGCCAGGGCTGCGCCGGATAGAATCAGAACGATCAGGCCGATGCTATGCCAGGAAAACAACCAACCATTCCACTGCCAGGGCTGGTTGCGGGTGCGAAACACCTGCCAGGTCTTGAGCCCCAGCAGCAGCGGAAAGATATAGGCGAAATAGCCCAGAGCCCCGAATAGCGCACTGGCCAGCCAGGCCCCGGCACTGCCACCGAAGTTGTGTACCCGGTCGGTCTGGATGCTGTTGTCCCAGGCCGGATCGGCAACGTTGTAGGTCAGCAGGGTCATCAGCAAAAAGGCGCAGAGCGCCGCCAGGGCAATCAGCGCACCCTCTTTCAGGCGGTACTGCAGCTTGTTGCGCCAGTCCTGGGGCTGGGCGGTTTGGGTGGGATTCTTCAAAACAGCTTTTCCTGCGCCTAGCGCGTCCATCAGAGGGGCAACGGTAACCAGCGGTATTCTACGGCTTTGCCCGAACACTACCAGACCGCTCGGGTTGCCCGCTGCACAAGCAAGCCTCCCGCAGCGGTCTCGCTTCGGTGTAGCATATCCGCCAGATTCTTATCGTGCGGCTCAATTGGAGCACGCATTCTCTTTCGTGACAAAGGCTTATGAGGTGTTTTTATGAGCGAAGTCAAGCATTCGCGCTTGATCATCCTGGGCTCCGGCCCTGCCGGTTACAGCGCTGCCGTGTATGCCGCCCGCGCAAATCTCAAGCCTGTTGTAATCACCGGCATCCAGCCCGGCGGCCAGCTGACCACCACCACAGAAGTCGACAACTGGCCCGGCGACGTGGAAGGCCTGACTGGTCCGGCACTGATGGAGCGCATGCAGAAACACGCCGAGCGCTTCGAAACCGAGATTCTGTTCGATCATATTCACACCGCCGAACTGCAGAGTCGCCCCTTTATCCTCAAAGGCGACAGCGGCACCTACAGTTGCGATGCGCTGATCATCGCCACCGGCGCCAGCGCCCAGTATCTGGGCCTGCCATCGGAAGAGGCGTTCTCCGGCAAGGGTGTGTCGGCCTGCGCCACCTGTGACGGTTTCTTCTATCGCAATCAGGTGGTCGCGGTAATTGGCGGCGGCAATACGGCGGTCGAAGAGGCGCTGTACCTGTCCAATATCGCCAAGGAAGTGCACCTGATCCACCGCCGCGACAAGCTGCGCTCGGAGAAGATCCTGCAGGACAAACTGTTCGACAAGGCCGCCAATGGCAACGTCAAACTGCACTGGAACCACACCCTGGAAGAAGTGCTCGGCGACAACAGCGGCGTAACCGGCGTGCGCCTCAAGGACACCGAAACCGGTGCCAGCAAGGAGCTGGCTCTGGCCGGCGTGTTTATCGCCATCGGCCACAAACCCAATACCGAGCTGTTTGCCGGCCAGCTGGAAATGCGCGATGGCTATCTGCTGATCAAGGGCGGCAGCGAAGGCAACGCCACGGCTACCAGCATCGAAGGCGTGTTCGCCGCCGGCGATGTGGCCGATCATGTCTACCGCCAGGCCATCACCTCGGCCGGCGCGGGTTGCATGGCGGCCCTGGATGTTGAGAAGTTCCTCGACGCAAACTGATGCCCCTGCGGCGGGCCGTTCGGCCCGCCCTGCTCTCCTCCGGCCCTGCCCATGCTGACCTGGCTGCAACGTGATGCCCTAGACTTCCCCCCTCTGAGCAAGGCCCTGCGCGAGCCCAATGGCTTGCTGGCTGCCGGCGGTGACCTGAGCCCCGAGCGCCTGATCCAGGCCTACCGCCACGGCTGCTTTCCCTGGTTTCAGGATGGCCAGCCGATTCTCTGGTGGTCACCCGACCCGCGCACCGTCCTGATCCCGGACGAACTGCATATCTCCCGCAGCCTGCACAAGGTGTTACGCCAGGGGCATTTTCGGGTCAGCTTCGCCCAGGCCTTCGATTCGGTGATCCGCGCCTGCGCCGCGCCGCGCAGCTATGCCCAGGACACCTGGATCACCCCCCCCATGCAGCAGGCTTACATTGAGTTACACAAGCGCGGCATCGCTCACTCAGTGGAAGTCTGGCTGGACGACAAGCTGGTCGGCGGGCTCTATGGCCTGGCCATGGGACGTTTGTTTTTCGGCGAGTCCATGTTCAGTCGTGCCGACAATGCCTCCAAGGTGGGGTTTGTCACGCTGGTGCAGCAACTCAAGGCCTGGGGCTTTGTGCTGATCGACTGCCAGATGCCGACCCAGCACCTGCACAGTTTTGGCGCCCGTGCTATTAGCCGGGACAATTTTGCCGAGTACCTGCACGCCCATCTCGATCAACCCAGTCGGGCACAGTGGACCGCCTAGTCGAGTGCGATCTCCTGGCATACACTTTCCGGGAGACGCTCCCGAGAACCGACCATGACCGAGCTGGCCCGCCTCAAGTTTTACGCCACTCAACCGCATCCGTGCAGCTACCTGCCCGATGAACAGGCCACAACCCTGTTTCTCGACCCCAGCCAGCCCATGGATTCGCAAGTGTATGCCGAACTCTCGGAAATGGGCTTTCGCCGCAGCGGCGACCATCTCTATCGCCCCCATTGCCAGCACTGCACCGCCTGCATCCCGGCGCGCATTCCGGCTGCTGCCTTTCGCCCCAATCGTCAGCAGCGGCGCATTCTCAAGCGCAATGAAGACATTCAGGTGCGCCCGGTGCGCCCCTGCTTCAATGACGAGTACTACGCCCTGTATGTACGTTATATAGAAGCACGGCATGCTGATGGCGATATGTACCCACCCAGTCGCGACCAGTTTTCCACCTTCCTGGTGCGCGACCTGCCCTTCTCGCGGTTTTACGAATTCCGTCTTGAGGGGCGCCTGCTGGCCATCGCCGTGACCGATGTACTGCCCAATGGCCTGTCTGCGGTGTACACCTTCTACGATCCGGATGAAGAACGCCGCAGCCTGGGCCGCTTCGCCATTCTCTGGCAGATCGGCGAAGCCCATCGCCAAGGGCTGCACGCCGTCTACCTCGGCTACTGGATCAAAAATTGCCGCAAGATGAACTACAAGACCCAGTACCGCCCCATCGAGCTGTTGGTCAACCAGCGCTGGACCCCCCTCACCTAGCTTCGCAAAGGCCCTCTTGGCGTACAGACCTCTTTTCGGGCACAATGCACGCCGCTTTTGCCTGGCGCCAGTTGCACCGGGCCATTCTTTGGATACCGAGGGCTTTACTGCATGTCGAAAGAAGACAGCTTCGAAATGGAAGGCACTGTCGTCGACACCCTGCCCAACACCATGTTTCGCGTGGAGTTGGAAAATGGGCACGTCGTTACCGCGCACATCTCCGGAAAGATGCGCAAGAACTACATCCGCATTCTGACTGGTGACAAGGTTCGCGTTGAGCTGACACCTTACGACCTGAGCAAGGGCCGTATCACCTACCGCGCACGCTGATTGCAACCATCGCCGCAAGCCTGCCTAAGGCTCAGCAGTC
>JBFHPI010000367.1:0-3624 GCA_041592855.1 Pseudomonas sp. | reverse complement strand
TGGAAGCAGCAGGACTATACCGCCCGCCTGGTGCAGACCCCGGAAGAACTGGGGGCCTTCCTCAAGCCGCTGTCCGATGCCGGCGTGGATATCTTCCACTGCTCGACCCGGCGCTTCTGGGAGCCGGAGTTCGAGGGCTCGGACCTCAACCTGGCCGGCTGGACCCGCCAGCTCACCGGCAAGCCCACCATCACCGTCGGCAGCGTCGGCCTGGATGGCGAGTTCCTGCAGTTTATGGTCAACACCGACAAGGTGGCCGAGCCGGCCAGCCTGGAAAACCTGCTGGAGCGCCTGAACAAGCAGGAGTTCGATCTGGTGGCTGTGGGCCGCGCCCTGCTGGTGGACCCGGACTGGGCGGTGAAGGTGCGCGACGGCCGCGAGCAGGACATCCTGCCCTTTAGCCGCGAAGCCCTGACCACCCTGGTCTGATCCCGTGTTTTCCAGGCGCGCCGCAAAACGGCGCGCCCTGCCTCGAGCCCCGGCACATCGGGGCTTTTTTTCGTGTGGGCGTTGGCCCTGAGTGCCGTAGGGTGGATGTCGCTGTTTACATCCACCAGACACAGTTGAAGGCGCCCAGTATCAGGCCAGCTCGACGTCTTCCTGGGCTTCGACCCTGGCCTTGGCGCTTTCCCGTGGGCGGATATATTTCCAGTCCGCTTCGTCGATATAGATGCCGCCCGGGCCGCTGCCGCCTTCCAGGTCGATGGCCACGTGGGCCGAGACCTGGGGTTTGACCGAGGCGAGAATCGGCACGAAACCCAGCTGCAGACTGGTTTCGATCAGCGCCTGCTGGTTCTTCTCGTCGATATCCGCGGCCTCATCCAGGTAGTAGGGCAGACGCACCTTGCCGGCCTGCTCGCGGTCCATCAGGTGCAGCAGCAGGTACATATTGGTCAGGGCCTTGATGGTCATGGTGGTGCCGTTCGACGCCGCGCCATCGATATCGGTGTGGATCACCGGGGTGCCATGCACCTTGGTGATCTCGAAGGCCAGCTCGAACAGATCCTTGAGCCCCAGCTGGTTGCCGTTGGCGGCCACCAGGCGCGACAGGTAGTCCTTGGCTTCCTCGTTCCTGGCGTCCTGCTCGCTGCTCTGCTGCAGGTCGAACACCGAGAGGGTTTCGCCTTGCTCGTATTGGCCGGCGCTGTGGATGATCTGGTCGATATGGCGCAGGGCGTCCTTGTTCGGTGCCAGAACGATACGGAAGCTCTCCAGGTTGGACACCTGACGCTTGTTGATCTCGCGGTTGAACAGGGCCAGCTGGTGTTCCAGGTTGTCGTAGTCGCTGCGGATATTGCGCAGGGTGCGGGCGATATCGGTGACCGCCGCACGGCGCGCCTTGGCCAGAGTGAGGGCCTCGTCCTGGCGATGGGCGTAGGCGTTGACCAGGAGCTGCAGGCGGCGCTCCACATCGTCTTCGCTGTCGAACTTGGCCACGCCTTTCAGGCGCACCTGGGCATACAGTGCCTCGATCTGCCCATCGACACGCTGCAGGCCCTGCCAGGCGTCCTGGTAGTCATTGAGCAGCGGCAGCAGGTTGTCCAAGCTGTCGTCCACCGGGTCGGTAAAGGGCGTGCCGAACGGCAGGTCGGCCGGCAGCAGCTGGCGGCGACGCAGGGCGTCTTCCAGGGTGCGCTCCTTGGCCTCCAGATCGGCCAGCTGGCGGCCGACCAGCTGCAGCTTGGCGGAGAGCTGCTGCACGCGCTCGGTAAAGGCGTCGCTGGCGCGCTTGAGTTCATCCTGGGCGGCTTCCAGCTGGGCCAGCTGCTCCAGTTTGTGCGGCTCTTCCACGGCCAGGGTCTGGCTTTTGCGGAAGTCTTCCAGGGCCTTTTGCGCATCCAGCACGGCCTGGTACAGCGCCTCGGCCTGGGCCTTGCTGGCGGCGCGGTCATTGGCCACCGCCTGCTGGGTCTTGAGCTGCTTGAGTTCGCGCTCCAGGCGATCCTTCTGGTCGCGCAGGGCGGCGCGGTCGGCCAGGGCCTGCAGGGCTGGCGGCTCGATATGGGTCAGGTCGATGGACAGACCCGGCACGCTAAAGGTGTCGCCCTTGAAGCGATCCAGCACCGCCTCCACGGCCTTGACCCAGTCTTCGCCCTCGGCCTGGATGCCTTTCTCGCCCAGCGGCAGGCTGAACAGCGCGCCGTTAAATAGACGCATCAACCTGTCTACGTCGGCCTGGCTAAATTCCTCGCGCAGGCGTGAATAGCTGTTGTTGTCGGCGTGATCAAGCTGCTGCTTCACCGACTTCAGGCGTTTTTCCAGATCGCGTAGGCGCTCGTCCAGATCCTCGGCGGAGAACTGCCGCGACTGGGCCAGGGCGCCGGCCAGTTCGTCGTGGGCGTCCTTGGCCGCCAGCAGCTGCTCTTCCAGCACCTTGGCGTCGTCCACCAGGGCGAAGCGGTTCTTCAGTACGGCCAGCTCGCCCAGCCAGCGCTGGATCTCGCTGATTTCACGCTCCAGGCGCATCAGCTCCTGGGTGCCGCCGCGCTGTTCCTGCTGCAGGCCGTCCTGCTCGCCGCGGTAGTGCTCGGCCTGGATCACCAGTTCCTCGCGGCGTGCGCCGGCATAGTCGTGCCAGGTGCCGAGCAGCGAGTCGAGCAGGGGCGAGAGGCGATGCAGCTTGCCGCGCAGCAGTTCGCGCTGGGCCACACCGGACGCCAGGGCCTCGATCAAGGGGCCGGCGGCGACCAGGGCCTGGTAGTCCTGCTCCATGCGGCGTACGTCGCGGAAGGCCTCTTCGGTGGCGGCGATATAGTCGACGCTGCCCGAGCGCAGGCTGTGCTCAAAGGCATCGAGAAACAGTTGCTTGAGCTTGGCGGCGGTGATCTCGCGCATATGCAGCAGGTTGATAAACAGGGCGCGGAAGGTCTTCAGGCTCTGCTCGCTGGTGGAGCGCAGGGGGATCAGGGTCAGGTCCAGGGGGATCGAGGTGTGCCCGCCCACCAGCAGGCGGCGCAGTTCCTCGGGCTTGAGTTCATAGGCCTTGATCCCGGCGCGCTCCAGGCTGTTGAACAGCTCGCGCTGGCGCAGGCAGGTGCCGTTCTGTTGGTAATGCTCCAGATCCAGCTCGCCGGCATAGGCGAAGAACTGGTGACCAAAGCCGCCGCCCGGGCCGCGCCCGGCCACGCCGATCACATGGGGGCCGTGGGGCAGGGCGACTTCGACCAGGATATAGCTGGTGTCACTGGCGAAGTAGAACTTGCGCGAGGCTTCCAGGCTGTACTTGCCGAAGCTCATGTCGGACATGCGCGCCAGGATCGGGAACTGCAGGGCGTTGATCGAGGCGGATTTGCCCAGGTTGTTGGCGCCGTACACCGACAGCGGGTTTTCCAGGGGGAAGATCCCCAGACTGTAACCGGCGGTGTTCAACAGGGCGAAGCGGCGGATGCCGTAGCGTTCCTGGCTCATGCGTCTATCTCCTGGGCTTCACGTTCTTCGGCCATGGCGCGGGCCAGAGCGGCTTCTTCGTCTTCAAGGTCGTCGGCGGCCGCTTCCAGGCTGACGATCGGTTCTTCCTCGGGCTCCTCGCTGACCAGTTCCGGCAGGGGCAGGGCGCTGTGCAGGGTGGCGGCCAGATCGCGGTCCTGCTGCACCGACAGGCACACATCGAGGAAGCGGTGCATG
>JBFHPI010000366.1:0-3626 GCA_041592855.1 Pseudomonas sp. | reverse complement strand
GGTTTTCTCGAATTCATCGCCGAGATCCGCGGCTACAAGGGCGGCGAAAAGCGCGAGCGGGTGGCCAAGGCGGTGGCCCTGGTCGAGCTGGACAAGGTCCTCGAGCAGTCCATCGAGACCCTGTCCAAGGGCTTCAAGCGCCGCGTCGGTCTGGCCCAGGCGATTCTGCATGATCCCAAGGTGCTGATCCTCGACGAGCCCACCGACGGTCTCGACCCCAACCAGAAGCATCAGGTGCGCCGGCTGATCCAGAGTCTGGCCTACGACAAGATCGTGATCATCTCCACCCATATCCTCGAAGAAGTCTCGGCGGTGTGCACCCGCGCGGTGGTGATCGCCCACGGCAAGCTGCTGGCCGATGGCACCCCGCTGGAGCTGGAAAGCCGCTCGCGCTATCACCAGGCCGTCACCCTGGTGGCCAGTGAGCCTTTGGATCAGGCTGCCCTGGCGGCGCTGCCAGGGGTTGCCGGGGTGGAAGAGAATCCTCTGGAGCACAGCCTGAGCGTGCTGGCCAAACCGGGGGAGGTGATCTTCCCCCAGGTCAATGCGCTGATCGCCGAGCGTGGCTGGAAGGTTCGTGAATTGAATGTGGAGCGCGGTCGGCTGGACGAAGTGTTTCGCAGCCTGACCCGTGGGGAGGTGGTATGAGTCAGTTGCCGGTGATTTTCAAGCGCGAGCTGGCGAGCTACTTCGCCACGCCCCTGGCCTATGTCTTTATCCTGATCTTTCTGGTGCTGTCCGGGGTGTTCACCTTCTACCTCGGTGGTTTCTTCGAGAGTGGCCAGGCCAACCTCTCGGCCTTCTTCAATTTCCACCCCTGGCTGTACCTGTTCCTGGTGCCGGCGATTGCCATGCGCCTGTGGGCCGAGGAACGCAAGAGCGGCACCATCGAGTTGTTGATGACCCTGCCAATCACCCGTTTCGATGCGGTAACCGGCAAGTTTCTCGCCGCCTGGGTATTTGCCGGTCTGGCGCTGCTGCTGACCTTCCCCATGGTGATCACGGTCAACTACCTGGGCGAGCCGGACAACGGCGCCATCCTCACCGGTTATATCGGCAGCTGGCTGCTGGCCGGCGGCTACCTGGCGATTGGCTCGTGCATGTCGGCCCTGGCGAAGAACCAGGTGATCGCCTTTATCCTGGCGGTCAGCCTGTGCTTCGTGTTTATCGTCAGCGGTTTCCCCATGGTGCTCGACGGCTTCAGTGGCTGGGCACCGCAGTGGCTGGTGGACGCGGTGGCCTCGCTGAGCTTTTTGACCCGCTTCGAGGCCATCAGCAAGGGCGTGATTGATCTGCGCGACCTGCTGTATTTCCTCACCCTGATCGCCGCCTGGCTGGCCGCGACCGCGGTGGTTATCGACCTGAAGAAAGCTGACTGAGGCCGCCCATGAAAAAGCTGATGCTGTCCAGCGCCGGGCTTGTCGTCATTGCCTTGGCGTTTCTCGCCTTTAACTTGTTGGCCGGTCTTGGGCTGACCAATGCCCGCCTGGACCTGACCGAACATAAGCTCTACACCCTGACCGACGGCACCCGGCAGATCCTCAAGGATCTGGAGGCGCCGCTGGAGCTGAACTTCTTCTACTCAGACGCCGCCACCCAGGAGCTGCCGGTGCTGCGCACCTATGCCAAGCGGGTGGAGGAGATGCTCAAGGCCTACCGCCGCGAGGCCGGTGGCCAGATCAAGTTGAACATCATTGACCCGGCGCCCTTCTCCGAAGATGAAGACAAGGCTGCCGAGTTCGGCTTGCAAGGCATTCCGCTGCAGCAGGGCGGCGACTCCATCTACTTCGGCCTGGCTGGCAAGAATGCCGAAGGCCAGGTGCAGGTGATCCCCTTCTTCGCCCTGGATCAGGAGGAGTTCCTCGAATACGAGCTCAGTCGCCTGGTGCAGAGCCTGGCCAAGCCGCAGTTGCCGGTGGTCGGGGTGCTCTCCGGTCTGCCGATCAACGGCGGTTTCGACATGATGGCGCGCCAGCCGACCCCGGCCTGGATGGTCATGGAGGAGGTGCGCCAGCTGTTCCAGATCGAAAGCCTCAAGCCGGATGTCGACCTGATCCCGGACGAGGTCTCGGTGCTGCTGCTGATCCATCCCAAGCAGCTGCCGGAGCCGACCCTGTATGCCATCGACCAGTTCGTTCTGCGCGGTGGCAAGCTGCTGGCCTTTGTCGACCCCTTCAGCGAGGCCGATACCCAGGCCGAGCTGCCGGGCGAGATGGTGCTCGACAAGACCTCGGATCTGCCCGAGCTGTTCAAGGCCTGGGGCTTGCGCATGGTGCCCGAACAGGTGCTGGGTGATGGTGCCTATGCCATGTCGGTGAGCATGGGCCAGGGCCAGCGCCCGGTGCGTCACGCCGCCTGGCTCAACCTGCCGCGCAACGCCCTGGACAGGGACGATATCAGCACCGCCTCGCTGGAAAGTCTGACCGTGGCCACCGCCGGTATCCTCGAGCCCCTGGAGGAGGCCACCACCCAGTTCACCCCGCTGATCCGCAGCTCGCAGTACGCCATGCCCTTCGATGTGAAGCGTTTCGGCCTGCTGGCCAACCCGGAAGAACTGATCCGCGACCTGGAGCCCACCGGTGAGCGCTACAGCATTGCCGCGCGTATCAGCGGGCCAGCGCAGACGGCCTTCCCCGATGGTCTGGAAGGCCAGGTGGAGGGACTCAAGGCGGCCGATAACATCAACGTTATCGTCGTGGCCGATACCGATATGCTGACTGACCGCATGTGGGTGCGGGTGCAGGAGCTCTTCGGCCAGCGTATTCCCCAGCCCTGGGCCGACAACGGCGCCTTTGCCATCAACACCCTGGACAACCTGGCGGGCAGCGATGCGCTGATCAGCGTGCGTTCCCGTGGCCGTTTCACCCGGCCGTTCGAGGTGGTGGAAAGCATCCAGCGTGAGGCCGAGGTGCGCTTCCGTGAGAAGGAGCAGGCCCTGCAGTCGCGCCTGGCCGATACCGAGCAGAGGCTGGCGGCCTTGCAGCAGAACGAGGACCCGAGCAAGCCGCTGGAACTGACTGCCGAACAGCAGGCCACGGTGCAGCAGTTTATCCAGCAGAAGCTGGCCATCCGCAAGGAACTGCGCGAGGTGCGCTATCAGCTCAATGCCGATATCGAGGCCCTGGGTCGCACCCTCAAGCTACTCAATATCGCCCTGGTACCGGTATTGCTGACCCTGGGCGTGCTGGCCCTGTGGCTGTGGCGCCGCCGTCGTCACGGCTGACCCACCACCTGCCAAGGGCCGCTGATGCGGCCCTTGGTTTTTGCGGGCAAGCACCGGTCGCGCCATAATGCCGCGGCGCGTCAAGCGCATGCTGATCGCCGTGACCGATCTAAGCACTCCCATTTCCCTGTTATGAGGATGATTAGATGCCCACCATCATGGTGAAAATATTTGAAGGTCGTTCCGAAGAGATCAAGCGCGAGTACGCCAAGGCCCTGACCGAGGCTTCGACTCGTGTGCTCGGCTGTGATGCCGGTGCGGTCGATGTGATCTTCGAGGACGTGAAGAAAAGCGATTGGGCCACAGGCGGGGTGATGTGGTCCGAGCGCGACTAACCCATCCTACGTCGATTATTCTGCTCCACGAGTATCGCTGCATAGCCTGTCCTGTATGGCCGGCAGCC
>JBFHPI010000365.1:0-3654 GCA_041592855.1 Pseudomonas sp. | reverse complement strand
CTTCGAGACTGATGAGCATGCCGCCCGTCAGCCGGCGCGCAGCGGCTTCTTCGGCCGTATCGGCAATGCCGAACTGGTGCGTGGTGTCTCCGACCTGCTCAACCTGAGCCGGGAAATCGACAGCCAGGAAGTGTCGGTGACGCGCTACACCCAGCTGTGCCAGAACACCCGGCGCCTGTTCGATCTCTATCACTGGCTGGGCGATGCCCAGTGTGCCGAGCTTGCGCCACTGTTGCGCGAGGTGGCGGCCACCTCCGAACTGGTGCTCGACGAGTTCGAGAAGGTCGAAAGCATTCGCCAGCAATCGTCCCGCGCCATGGCCGAGGCCCAGAGCCGGCAGAAAGCCCTGTTGTCCGGCCTGTTGCTGGACAGCTGGGATGAGGTGCAGCAATTTGTCGACGCCCTCCATGCCATCAACGCCCAGCGCGGACAGTTGCTGACCATTCGCGACTATCGCTATATCGACGTGGCACAGATCGATGCCATGGAAACCGAGCTGCTCAGTGCCCAGGAGCGGGTGTCGAGCGCCACCTCGGCCTTTCTCGCCAGCCCGGCGGCGCTGCAGCCCTACGCCGAACAGCTGGAGCAGCTGGATGTCGAGGCGCACAAGGCCACCACCGTCAGCCAGCTGAACCAGCCGCTGCAGGCGCTGCAGGCCATGGCCGCGAGCCTGGATATGCTCTCGGCCCTGATGGCTTCCCTGCCCATCGAGGATGCCACCCAGCGTACCGAGATTGTCGAAGCCATTTCCCAGGTCTATGCCCGGCTCAACCAGGCCAAGGCCCGCGCCGAGCAGCGGCGCAAGGGCCTGGGCTCGGCCGAAACCGTGGCCCAGTTCGGCGCCCAGTTCAAACTGTTCAGCCAGGGCATCACCCATGCCCTAGCCATGGCCCAGGACCCGGAACGTTGCGACGAACAGCTGTCGCGCCTGCTGGTGCAGCTGGAAGAGCTGGAAAGCCAGTTCGGCGATCAGGAGCAGTTTCTCGGCGATATCCTGGCCAAGCGCGAAGAGTTGCTGGAAACCTTCGAAGCGCACAAGCAGAGCCTGCTCGATGAGCGCCAGCGCCGTGCCCAGGGTGTGCTCGATGCGGCACAGCGTATTCTCGACAGTCTCGGGCGGCGCACTGCTCGGCTGAGCCGCATGGAGGAGCTCAACGCCTTCTTCGCCGCCGACCCGTTGATTCTCAAGCTGCGCGAAATGGCCGAGCGCCTGCGTGAGCTCAAGGACAGCGTCAAGGCCGATGATGTCGAGGCCCGCCTGAAGGCGGCCCGGGACCAGGCCGTGCGCGCCATGCGCGACAAGAGCGAGCTGTTCGAAGAGGGCGGTAACGTCATCAGGCTCGGCCCACGGCATCGGTTCAGCGTCAACACCCAGGAACTGGATCTGACCCTGCTGCCCCGGGGTGATCAGCTCTACCTGCACCTGACCGGCACCGACTTTCTCGAGCCCCTGGCCAATGCCGAACTGGAGGCGCTGCGCGATTACTGGCAGGTGTCGCTGGAGTCGGAGTCGGCAACGCTGTATCGCGCCGAATACCTGGCCGGTGAGGTGCTGGCCGCAGCCGAGGCCGGGCGCGATGGTCTGAGTCTCGATAGCCTCAAGCAGGCCCTGATCGACCCTGACGCGCTGGCCCGCCTGGTGCGGGATTTCGCCGCGCCGCGCTACAAGGACGGCTACGAAAAGGGCATTCATGACCACGATGCGGCGTTGCTCCTCGCCCGCCTGCTGCCGTTGCGCGAGAGCGCCGGGCTGCTTTGCCATGGGGCGCAGGCCAGGGGCTTGGCCTGCTTTTTCTGGAGCCAGGTGCAAGACCACGAAACCGCCGCGCAGTGGCCTGAGCGTGCGCGCACCAGCCGCCATATCCAGCACCTGTTTGGCCGTCGCGAGGGCCTGCAGCAGTTGCAGGCGGAAATCGCTGAGGCCCTGGCCGGCTTCGCCGAGGCCGAGCAAGTGGCCATGGCACAGGGCGTTCTGGACGAGGCGGCTGAATACCTGGTGCAGGAACTGTCAGCGGAGCGCATCGAATTCATCTTTAGCAAATACGCCCGCGAACTGCTGGCCGCCCTGCAGGCCCGCCTTGAGGCGGCGCGGATCTGGGATGGTTATCAGCAAACCCTGATACGCCTGCAGGCGCGTCCGGCGGCGCAGTGGGCGCTGGTGGACAATTGGCTGCAGGGTCTGTGCAGTCAGGGCGAACTGCGGGAGCTGGCCGGCTACATTCCCGAGGCCGTGGCCCTGGCCCTGCTGCCGGCGGGTCTGAGTCACCGGATTACCGAGGTGGACCTGCGCTTCAGCGTCGACGGTCTGATGGGCGAGCATCCGCGTATCGGCGAGCAGCGTCTGGTGCTGGCGCTGGACGATTACTTCGCCCGTCTGCGGGCCCATCACCAGCAGTTCCTGCCGCAGCTGCGGCGTTACCAGCACCTGCGCCAGGAGGTGATCAGCCGCGAGCGCGAAGCCCTGCGACTGAGCGAATTCAAGCCACGGCCGCTGTCGTCCTTCGTGCGCAACAAGCTGATCAACGACGTGTACCTGGGCTTTATCGGTGACAACCTGGCCAAGCAGATGGGCACCGCCGGGGAGAACAAGCGCACCGACCTGATGGGCCTGCTGATGCTGATTTCGCCGCCCGGCTACGGCAAGACCACCCTGATGGAGTACGTCGCCCACCGCCTTGGCCTGATCTTTATGAAGATCAACGGCCCGGCCCTGGGCCACGAGGTGCGCTCGGTGGACCCGGCCCAGGCCCCGGATGCCACCTCGCGCCAGGAGCTGGAAAAGCTCAACCTGGCGCTGCAGATGGGCAACAACGTGATGCTCTATGTTGACGATATCCAGCACTGCCATCCCGAATTCCTGCAGAAATTCATTTCGCTCTGCGATGGCACCCGGCGCATCGAAGGGGTGTGGAAGGGCAAGACCAAGACCTACGACATGCGCGGCAAGAAATTCTGCGTGATCATGTCCGGCAACCCTTACACCGAGTCCGGCGAGCTGTTCAAGATCCCCGACATGCTGGCCAACCGCGCCGACATCTACAACCTTGGTGACACCCTGGGCGGCATGCAGGAAGCCTTCGCCTTGAGTTATATCGAAAACAGCCTGACCTCCAACCCGGTGCTCGCCCCCATGGCCACCCGCGACATGGCCGACGTCTACCGTTTCGTCGCCAAGGCCGAGGGCAAGCCGTTCTCCGCCAATGAGCTGAGCCACGGTTACAGCGGCGCCGAAATCAATGAAATCGTCGCCACCCTGCAGCGCCTGATGCAGATCCGCGACGTGGTTGGGCGGGTCAACCAGCAGTACATCATCAGCGCCGCGCAGGCTGATCAGTACCGCAGCGAACCGCCGTTCAAGCTGCAGGGCAGCTACCGCAACATGAACAAGATGGCGGAGAAGGTCAGTGCGGTGATGAATGACAGCGAGCTGCTGCAGCTGATCGCCGACCATTACCAGGGTGAGTCGCAACTGCTCACCAGCGGTGCCGAGGAAAACCTGCTCAAGCTGGCCGAGCTGCGCGGCAATATGACCGAAGAGCAGCGTGCCCGCTGGGCGCAGATCAAACGCGACTTTATGCGCAACAAGGCCATGGGCGGCAGCGATACGGATGTCGGCGGGCGCGTGGTGGCCCAGCTCAATGACCTGGTCGAGGG
>JBFHPI010000364.1:0-3657 GCA_041592855.1 Pseudomonas sp. | reverse complement strand
GTGGTGCGAAAGGAGAGACTCGAACTCTCACGGGTTGCCCCACTGGAACCTAAATCCAGCGCGTCTACCAGTTCCGCCACTTTCGCGCTGTGTGCGTCCGCCGACGAAGATAGGCGCCGATTATATCCTGCCGGTCGCGGCGAATGCGGCTTCCCGCGCCATAAAAAAACCCGGCATAACCGGGTATGGGAATTGGTGGGCCGTCAGGGATTCGAACCCCGGACCTACTGATTAAGAGTCAGCTGCTCTACCAACTGAGCTAACGGCCCCGATCCTGAACACTGCCGTCGCACTACCGAGATCCTCGCGATCACCGGAGTCCGCGCGGCGTATGAACCCTAGATTGGTGGGGTGGACGATGGGAATCGAACCCACGACAACAGGAGCCACAATCCTGTGCTCTACCAACTGAGCTACGCCCACCATATTGCATGTGTTGCAGTTGCTTGTGCCTAGCTGCCAAGTGGCACGCCCGGCAGGACTCGAACCTGCGACCATCCGCTTAGAAGGCGGATGCTCTATCCAGCTGAGCTACGGGCGCCTATCCATCTGCAAGCGCAGACTTAAAGCTTTCGGCTTGGCGAGAACCTTGCGATTCATGCCTTACCGTCTTACCCAGCGCCTGGCTGTGCTCGACAAGCGGGGCGAATGTTATAGAGGCGACAAACACCCGTCAACAGAAAAAGTTAAAAAAATTCAGCGATATAAAGGAGTTACAGGAAAACAGCAGCCGCCGCCTTTGCCCCACCGCATGGCCATGCGAGAATACGCGACCTTTTTCCATCCTTTCTTATGGTTAACCGAGCGCAATGACCGCACAACTGATCGACGGCAAAGCGATTGCCGCCAAGCTTCGCCAGCAGATTGCCCAACGTGTCGCCGAGAGGCGCGAACAAGGCCTGCGTGTGCCGGGCTTGGCTGTCATCCTGGTGGGCAGCGACCCAGCCTCGCAGGTTTATGTTTCGCACAAGCGCAAAGATTGCGAAGAAGTCGGCTTTCTCTCCGAGGCCTATGATCTGCCCGCAGACACCAGCCAGGACGAGCTGATGGCGCTGATTGATCGACTCAACAACGAGCCGAGTATCGACGGCATCCTGGTGCAACTGCCCCTGCCCGAGCACCTGGATGCATCCCTGCTGCTGGAGCGCATCCGCCCGGACAAGGACGTCGATGGTTTCCACCCCTACAACATCGGCCGCCTGGCCCAACGCATGCCGCTTCTGCGCCCCTGCACGCCCAAGGGCATCATGACCCTGCTGCAGAGCACCGGTGCCGACCTGTACGGCATGCATGCCGTGGTGGTCGGCGCGTCCAACATCGTTGGTCGCCCGATGGCCATGGAGCTGCTGCTGGCCGGCTGCACCGTTACCGTGACGCACCGCTTTACCAAGGACCTGCCGACCCATGTTGGCCAGGCCGACATCGTCGTGGTGGCCGCCGGCAAGCCGGGCCTGGTCAAGGGTGAGTGGATCAAGGAAGGGGCCATCGTCATCGACGTGGGTATCAACCGTCAGGCCGACGGCAAACTGGTGGGTGACGTGACCTTCGATGCCGCCCTGCCCCGGGCCAGCTGGATCACCCCGGTTCCGGGCGGGGTCGGCCCCATGACCCGTGCCGGCTTGCTGGAAAACACCCTGCATGCCGCCGAGCATCTGCACAGCTAAGCACCAGCCGTACAAAAAAGGCCCCGACAGTGTCGGGGCCTTTTGCTATCCAGCGCAGCGCTGTCAGATCACCGTGGCGCCGCCATCCACCACCAGCGAATGCCCCGTGGTAAAGCCCGCCGCATCGCAGCACAGGTAAAGCACCGCCGCGGCGATTTCCTCGACCTTGCCGATACGCCCCACCGGGTGCATGGCAGCGGCGAACTCGCCCTTCTTCGGGTCGGACTCATAGGCACGGCGGAACATGTCGGTGTCGATCACCGCCGGGCATACCGCGTTGACCCGCACCTTTTTCTTTGCATATTCAACGGCAGCGGATTTGGTCAGACCGATCACCGCATGCTTGGACGCGGCGTAGATGCTCATCTTCGGTGCTGCCATCACCCCGGCCACCGAGGCGGTGTTGACGATCGCACCACCGCCCTGGGCCAGCAGCAGCGGAATCTGATGCTTCATGCACAGCCACACACCTTTGACGTTGACACCCATGATGGCGTCGAACTCGGCTTCGCTGCCTTCGGCCAGCCTGCCCTTCTCGATCTCAATGCCGGCATTATTGAAGGCATAGTCCAGGCGCCCATAAGCACCCAGGGTTCGCTCCATCAACACCTTGACCTCGGCCTCGCGGGTCACGTCGCAACGCACGAACAAAGCCTCGCCACCGGCCTCGCGAATTAATGCGGCCGTGGCTTCACCACCCTGCACATCGACATCAGACACCACCACTTGCAGGCCTTCGCCCGCAAAAGCCAGGGCCGTGGCCCGCCCAATGCCGGCGGCGCCGCCAGTAACCAGGGCCACCCGGCCGGAGAAGCTCAAGCTCATCTGCGTATCCTCACAAGGATTGGAAACTGCAGCGAGTCTAGCCAGGCCCGGCGGCAGACGGCAGCACTATCAGGCTGCCAGTGATAGGTTTATTGAGCCCAGTGATTAAAGCCAAGCCAGCCAATCAGCAAGATCAATTCAATACGTCACTGGCCATCCGCCCCACTCAGGCCTCGGCCGACTCAAGTTGCTGCTGGCGCATGGGCCGCCAGCGACGCAGCAACATATACAGAGTAGGAATCACGAACAGGGTGAAGAAGGTCCCCACCAGCAGGCCGCCAACAATCACCAGACCGATTTGCTGACGACTTTCTGCACCGGCGCCGGTGGCAATGGCCAGGGGCAGCGAGCCCAGCACCATGGCCCCGGTGGTCATCAGAATCGGTCGCAGACGCTGTACCGAGGCCTCGACCACGGCTTCGATCAGGGCACGCCCCTGGTGCACCAGCACGTTGGCGAACTCGACGATCAGGATGCCGTGCTTGGTAATCAGACCGATCAGGGTCACCAGGCCAATCTGCGAGTAGATATTCAGGGTGCCACCAAATAGGCTCAGGGCCAGCAGAGCACCGGCCATGGATAGGGGCACGCTGAACAGAATGATCAAGGGGTCGGTAAAACTCTCGAACTGGGCCGCCAGCACCAGGAAGATAAAGGCCAACGCCAGGGCGAAATTCAGCGCGACACCGGCGCTGGATTCCTTGAAGTCTCGCGAGGTCCCGGTGAAGTCGTACTGAGTATCGGCCGGGAACACTTCGCGGGCGGCAGCTTCCAGGTGCTCCAGAGCCTCGCCCAGGGTGTAACCGGCGCCCACGTTGGCGCTGATGGTCACCGCCCGCAGCTGATTGAAGTGATTGAGCTCGCGCGGCGCCACGGTTTCGCGCACCTCGATCAGGTTGGACAGCTGCACCATCTGGCCGTCACGTCCGCGGACATAGACCCGGTGCAGATCCTGCGGGCTGCTGCGGTCCACACCCTGTAACTGCACCATGACATCGTACTGCTCGCCATTCTGCTTGAAGCGGGTCACCTGGCGACTGCCAAACAGGCTTTCCAGGCTGCGACCGATGGTGGCCACATCCGAACCCACCGCCACCGCCTGTTCACGGTTAACCGTGACCTTGAGCTGCGGCGAATTGAGTTTCAAATCACTGTCCAGACTTTCCAG
>JBFHPI010000363.1:0-3707 GCA_041592855.1 Pseudomonas sp. | reverse complement strand
GTACTGCCAAGCTGATCGAGGCCGCCGGTCTGCCGGTGCGTCGGGTGAACAAGGTGACCGAAGGTCGTCCGCACGTTGTCGACATGATCAAGAACGATGAAGTTACCCTGATCATCAACACCACCGAGGGGCGTCAGTCCATTGCTGATTCCTACTCCATTCGTCGTAACGCCCTGCAGCACAAGATTTACTGCACCACCACCATTGCGGCGGGGCAGGCGGTCTGTGAGGCGCTGAAATTCGGTCCCGAGAAGACCGTGCGCCGGCTGCAGGATCTGCATGCAGGAATCAAGGCATGAATAAATACCCCATGACTGTCCAGGGCGCGCGCGCCCTGGAAGAGGAGCTGGCCCATCTGACCAAGGTGTTGCGCCCGCAACTCAGCCAGGCCATTGGCGAGGCACGCGAGCTCGGTGACCTCAAGGAAAACGCCGAATACCATGCCGCCCGCGAACAGCAAGGCATGGTCGAGGCGCGTATCCGTGATATTGAAGGCCGTTTGCAGAATGCGGTGGTCATCGATGTCACCAGCATCGCCCACACCGGCAAGGTGATCTTCGGCACCACGGTGGAAATCGCCAACTGTGAAACCGATGAAGGCGTGACCTACCAGATCGTTGGCGAGGATGAGGCCGATATCAAACTTGGCAAGATCTCCGTCGGCTCGCCCATTGCTCGTGCCCTGATCGGCAAGGAAGAGGGGGATGTGGTGTCGGTGCAGACCCCTAGCGGCGTGATCGAGTATGAGATCGTCGAGGTTCGTCATCTCTAAGCCAGGCGCCCTCGACGCCGGTAGCATCAGCTGGCTGCTGGCGCAGACCTTCTGGGTCGGCGGCATGGCGGTGCTGCAGTTTCTGCTGTTGCCGGCTGTTGGCAACTTGGGGCTGGCGCCCTTGTTGGTGGAGGAGATCGTCAGTCGCCTCACGCCATTGATGGTGGGGCTGGCGGCAGTGTGCGCCGCTCTGCAGCTGGGGGTGCTGTTGCGGACCCAGGCGCTGGCGGCACTGTGGCGAGATACCCGCGGGCAATTGCTGCTGACCGTACTGCTGATGGCGGCCAGTTACCTGCTGGTGACACTGTGGGCCGTTGATGCGCAGCGCTGGCTGCGCTTCAGCTATCTGGTGATGCTGTTTTGTGGCCTGCTGTTGATTCTGCAGCCCCTGCCCAGGGCTGTAACTACCAAGCCCCAGGTCTGATAAACCGGGGCCGGGCGTGCAGATTCAAGCCTGGAAACGGTGGATATTGGACAGGTTTTTGTTCGGCTTGGGGTTCTTGCGATAGATCAGCGCCATCTTGCCGATCACCTGGGCCAGCTCGGCGTTGCCGGCCTTGCACAGTTCGTTGATCACCTGCAGGCGGTCTTCGCGTTCGGTGATGCGCAGCTGCACCTTGATCAGTTCGTGATCGTTCAGGGCGCGCTCAAGCTCGGCCAGAACGCCTTCGGTCAAACCATTGTCGGCCACGATCAATACGGGTTTCAGGTGGTGGCCGATAGATTTGAATTGTTTCTTCTGCTCTTGAGTGAGCGGCATAATCAGGTTCCTGCATTTAATCTGGAAAAACGGCGCCTAGTCTACCCGAGCGCCTCGTAACCCGCCCAGATATTCATGCTCAGCACAGTTAGAGGTATCGCGTGGCCCGCTCCAAGACCAGTCAAGGTTGGCTGAAAGAACATTTCAACGACCCCTACGTGAAGATGGCGCAGAAGGACGGCTATCGCTCGCGCGCCAGCTACAAACTGCTGGAAATTCAGGACAAGGATCGCATTCTGCGCCCGGGCATGACCGTGGTCGACCTGGGTGCCGCGCCCGGTGGCTGGTCCCAGGTCACCAGTCGGGTGATCGGTGACAAGGGAACCCTGATCGCGTCAGATATCCTGGAAATGGACAGCATTCCCGACGTTACCTTTATTCAGGGCGACTTCACCGAGGATGCGGTGTTTGCCCGGATCCTGGAGGCCATTGGTGACAGCGCGGTTGACCTTGTTATTTCCGATATGGCCCCCAATATGAGTGGTGTAAGGGCAGCCGATCAGCCGCGGGCCATGTATCTGTGTGAGCTGGCGCTGGATCTGGCTGGACGGGTGCTACGCCCAGGCGGGGATTTTCTGATCAAGATTTTCCAGGGCGAAGGTTTTGATGCGTACCACAAACAGGTGCGGCAGATGTTTGACAAGGTGCAGATGCGCAAGCCCCTGTCGTCCCGTGATCGCTCCCGCGAGCAGTACCTGTTGGCCCGGGGGTATCGGGGCGAATAGGGTGGGAACGTGTGCGGCGAAAATCGATCTGATTGTCAGAAGGCTGCACGCGCCTTAAGGCAAATAAAGGGTTACAGACGGCGCCTGCCAGTGGCGGGCGTTTGGTGTAAGTTAGAGTGGTACATAATGGGTCGTCAGGCGAGCACGCTTCGACATGGGGCCTGCTGCAGAGGGTAGCTAATTGAACGACATGGCAAAGAATCTGATCCTGTGGTTGATCATCGCAGCTGTCCTGGTGACGGTGATGAACAACTTCTCCACTCCGAATGAGTCGAGCAAACTCAACTATTCGGAGTTTATCCAGCAGGTGCAGGACGGACAGGTGCAGCGTGTCACCGTCGATGGTTTTATCATCAGCGGCGTGCGTGGCGATGGCACGTCCTTCGAGACCGTGCGCCCGGCGATCCAGGACAACGGCCTGATCAAGGACCTGATGGACAACAACGTGCAGATCGTCGGCAAGCAGCCGGAGCAGCAGAGCATCTGGACTCAGTTGCTGGTGGCCAGCTTCCCGATTCTGGTGATCATTGCCGTCTTTATGTTCTTTATGCGCCAGATGCAGGGCGGTGGTGGCGGCAAGGGTGGGCCGATGAGCTTTGGCAAGTCCAAGGCGCGCCTGCTGTCTGAAGATCAGGTCAAGACAACCTTTGCCGACGTTGCGGGTTGCGACGAGGCCAAGGAAGAAGTCAGCGAGCTGGTGGAATTCCTGCGCGACCCGGGCAAGTTCCAGCGCCTCGGTGGGCGTATTCCCCGTGGCGTGCTGATGGTCGGTTCGCCGGGTACCGGTAAGACCCTGCTGGCCAAGGCCGTGGCGGGTGAGGCCAAGGTGCCGTTTTTCACCATCTCCGGTTCCGACTTCGTCGAGATGTTTGTCGGCGTGGGCGCCAGTCGCGTGCGCGACATGTTTGACCAGGCCAAGAAGCACGCCCCCTGCATCATCTTTATCGACGAGATCGACGCCGTCGGTCGCCATCGTGGCGCCGGTATGGGCGGCGGTCATGACGAGCGTGAGCAGACCCTCAACCAGTTGCTGGTAGAAATGGACGGCTTCGAGATGAACGACGGCATCATCGTGATTGCCGCCACCAACCGTCCTGACGTACTCGATCCGGCGCTGCTGCGCCCTGGTCGTTTCGACCGCCAGGTGGTGGTCGGCTTGCCGGATATCCGTGGTCGGGAACAAATTCTGAAAGTGCATATGCGCAAGGTGCCGATGAGCGATGACGTCGAACCGGCGGT
Organism: Pseudomonas sp.; assembly: GCA_041592855.1. Taxonomy (GTDB): domain Bacteria; phylum Pseudomonadota; class Gammaproteobacteria; order Pseudomonadales; family Pseudomonadaceae; genus Aquipseudomonas. Next base: position 211 of record JBFHPI010000363.1, on the reverse strand, counting down.
GATTGCCCGCGGTACGCCGGGCTTCTCCGGTGCCGACCTGGCCAACCTGGTCAACGAGGCCTCGCTGTTTGCCGCCCGCGCCGGCAAGCGCCTGGTGGAAATGAAGGAGTTCGAGCTGGCCAAGGACAAGATCATGATGGGTGCCGAGCGCAAGACCATGGTCATGTCCGACAAGGAAAAGCTCAACACCGCCTACCATGAGGCGGGTCAT
>JBFHPI010000362.1:0-3708 GCA_041592855.1 Pseudomonas sp. | reverse complement strand
TCCGCAGCCAGCTGGCTGCCTTTCCGGCCCTGCAGCCGGCGCGCAAGCTGCGCGACACGGCGATTGCCGGAATCATCCTGCTGGACAGCCAGATCGACCACTGCACCGGCCTGCTGACCTTGCGCGAAGGCTGCCCGCATCAGGTCTGGTGCACCGAGATGGTCCATCAGGACCTGAGCACCGGCTTTCCCCTGTTCAGCATGCTCAGCCACTGGAATGGCGGCCTGCAGCATCAACTGATCGGCCTGGACTGCCAGCCCTTCAGCATCGCCGCCTGCCCGGACCTGGCCATCACCGCCGTGCCGCTGTTGAGCAGTGCGCCACCGTATTCGCCGCACCGGGGCAACCCGCATCCTGGGGACAATATCGGTCTGTTCGTCGAGGACCTGCGCACCGGCGGCAGCCTGTTCTACGCACCCGGCCTGGGCCAGATGGATAAGCGGGTGCTGGCCTGGATGGCCCGCGCCGATTGTCTGCTGGTGGACGGCACGCTGTGGCGCGATGACGAGATGCGGGTGTGCGAGGTGGGCGACAAGCTCGGCAGCGAGATGGGCCACCTGCCGCAGAGTGGCCCAGGCGGCATGCTTGAGGTGCTGGACGGGCTGCCGGGCAAGCGCAAGATCCTGATTCATATCAACAACACCAACCCGATTCTCGACCTGGACTCGCCCGAGCGCGCCGAACTGGACGCCCGCGGCATCGAGGTTGCCTTCGATGGCATGAGCATCAATCTGTAGGGTGCGCCGTGCGCACCAGTAATCCAGATGGCTACCGCTGGTGCGCATGGCGCACCCTACGGAGCTAAGCACCGGAGAGTCCTGATGAGCCAAACCGCCATGAGCCCCGCCGAATTCGAGCAGGCACTGCGCGCCAAGGGCGCCTACTACCACACCCAGCATCCCTACCATCAGGCCATGTACGAGGGTCGCGCCACGCGCGAGCAGATCCAGGGCTGGGTGGCCAACCGCTTCTACTACCAGGTGTGCATCCCGCTCAAGGATGCCGCGATCCTGGCCAACTGCCCGGACCGCGACACCCGCCGCGAGTGGATCCAGCGTATTCAGGACCACGATGGCGCGCCGGGGGAGGAGGGGGGTATCGAAGCCTGGCTGCGCCTGGGCGAAGCGGTGGGTCTGGACCGCCAGCAGCTGCTGAGCCAGGAGCTGGTGCTGCCCGGGGTGCGCTTTGCCGTGGATGCCTACGTCAATTTCGCCCGCAGAGCTTGCTGGCAGGAGGCCGCCAGCAGTTCGCTGACCGAACTGTTTGCCCCCACCATCCATCAGTCGCGTCTGGACGCCTGGCCACAGCACTACCCCTGGATCAATGCCGGTGGCTACGACTACTTCCGCAAGCGCCTGAAGGAGGCGCGTCGCGATGTGGAGCATGGTCTGCGCATCACCCTGGCGTATTACACGACTTATGAGAGCCAGCAGCGCATGCTGGACATTCTGCAGTTCAAGCTGGATGTGCTGTGGAGCATGCTCGATGCCATGAGCATGGCCTATGAGCTGGAGCGCCCGCCCTACCACACGGTGACCCGCGAGCGGGTCTGGCATCGGGGGATAGCACTATGAGCCTCAATGTGTCGGTGCGCACGGCGCACCCTACCGATGCACAGCCCGTAGGGTGCGCCATGCGCACCATGGAGGTCGAATCCATGCTGTCCACTATTCCCGCCATCCGCCGCGGCTTTCGCCTGCAGTTCGAACCGGCCCAGGGTTGCCATGTGCTGCTCTACCCGGAAGGCATGATCAAGCTCAACGACAGTGCCGGGGAGATTCTCCAGCAGGTCGATGGCCAGCGCTCGGTGGTCGAGATCATCGACCAGTTGCGCCAGCGCTTCCCCGATGTACCCGGTATCGAGGAAGACATCCTCGCCTTTATGGAGGTGGCCCATGCACAGTTCTGGATCGAGCTTCGTTGAGAAAGGATCGTTGCAAGGCGTAGGCGAGGCAGCCGAGGCTAGGCAAGAACAGGCGCAGAAGCGCAGTGTACAAAGCGTACATGAGCATGACTCGCTTCGCTCGTCCCTTCGGGACCGCCCTGAGGGCGTTAGTCGCGAGCGACTAGCTGAGCATGTTCTTAACGACGCCTCGGCAACGCAGGTAGACTTGCGGCGATCCTTAGAGGTGGGGCCACCGTTGTGGCTACTAGCCGAGCTGACCTATCGCTGCCCGCTGCAGTGTCCGTACTGCTCCAACCCGCTGGATTTTTCCCAGCAGGGCGGGGAGCTGTCCACCGCCGAGTGGATCGAGGTATTTCGCCAGGCCCGCGAGCTGGGCGCGGCGCAGCTGGGCTTTTCCGGCGGCGAGCCCTTGCTGCGTCAGGACCTGGCCGAGCTGATCGAGGCGGCGCGGGGGTTGGGCTATTACACCAACCTGATTACCTCCGGCATCGGCCTCACCGAAGCGCGTATCGCCGAGTTCGCGCAAGCCGGCCTGGATCATATCCAGATCAGCTTCCAGGCCGCCGACGAGGAGGTGAACAACCTGTTGGCCGGCTCCAGAAAGGCCTTCGCCCAGAAGCTGGCCATGGCTCGGGCGGTGAAGGCCGCCGGCTATCCCATGGTGCTCAACTTCGTCACCCACCGGCACAATATCGACAATATCGAGCGCATCATCGAGCTGTGCCTGGAGCTGGAGGCGGACTTCGTCGAGCTGGCCACCTGTCAGTTCTACGGCTGGGCCGAGCTCAACCGGGCCGGGCTGTTGCCGACCCGGGCGCAGCTGGAACGGGCCGAGCGCATCACCAATGAGTGGCGGGCCAAGCTGGCGGCGCAAAAGCACCCCTGCAAGCTGATCTTCGTCACCCCGGACTACTACGAGGAGCGGCCCAAGGCCTGCATGAACGGCTGGGGCAACCTGTTTCTCGATATCACCCCGGACGGCACCGCGCTGCCCTGCCACAGCGCGCGGCAGCTGCCGGTGCAGTTTCCCAATGTGCGCGAGCACAGTATCGAACATATCTGGCGGCATTCCTTCGGCTTCAACCGCTTTCGTGGCGACGACTGGATGCCCGAGCCCTGCCGCTCGTGCGACGAAAAGGACCGCGATTTTGGAGGCTGCCGCTGCCAGGCCTTTATGCTCACCGGGGATGCCAGCAACGCCGACCCGGTGTGCAGCAAGTCGGCCCATCACGGGGTGATCCTCGCCGCGCGCCAGCAGGCTGAAGACGCGCCGCTGGGGTTGAACGAGCTGCAATACCGCAACGACAAGGCTTCACGGCTGATATGCAAGGCGTAGGGTGCGCCGTGCGCACCGATCCCGACGCGGTGTGGAGTGCCGAGCAGGCTGCGGCGGCCAGCGTGGATTTTGCCGAGTTGCACGCCGCCCATGGAGGTCTGCTCTGGGTGGCCTTCGACCCGGCCCAGGGGCGCTGTGGGCTGTTCTACTGGCGTGATGGTCTGGCGCGCGAGCTGACGCCGCCTGGGTTTTCCGTGCGCAGCCGGGTCTACGAGTATGGTGGTGGCGCCTGCTGCGCCACGGAGCGGGGCGCAGCCTTTGTCAACGAGGCCGATCAGCAGATTTACCTGATAAGGACCCTTGAGGCTGGTGCGCATGGCGCACCCTACGCCATCACCGACAAGCCTCACTGCCGCTATGGCGAGCTGTCCTTTGTGCCGGCCTGGCAGGCGCTGCTGGCAGTGGAGGAAAGCCGCGAGGGCGAGGCCGTGGTGCATCGTCTGGTGCGTATCGGGCTGGATGGGGC
>JBFHPI010000361.1:0-3718 GCA_041592855.1 Pseudomonas sp. | reverse complement strand
TGCTCGGCGATCTGCGCAAAGGGCGTGCCGGAGGAACGGGCATGGGCCGGGTCGCGCAGGTCGAAATGGGCGTCGAAATTGATGATGCCGATACGCGGCCTGCCGCCGGCCAGATGCTCGGCGATACCCTGCCAGCTGCCGAAGGCCACCTCATGGCCACCACCCAGCACCACCGGCAGATGCCCGGCATCCAGCAGGGCGCAGACGTTGGCGCCGAGGCGCGCCTGGGCGCCTTCCAGATCGCCATCGGCGCAGACCACATCGCCCGCGTCATAGACCGCGCCCTGACGATGCCAGGCCAGATTGGCCAGGGCCTTGCGCATGGCCAGCGGGCCATTCACCGCGCCGACCCGGCCCTGGTTGCGGCGCACCCCTTCATCACTGGCAAAACCGAGCAGGGCCACGCCGGGCTGGCTGTCGGCGCTGAGCGGCTGAATGCGCTGGTGCCAGCGCGGGCTGTCGGCTTCGGGGTCGATACGGCCCTGCCAGAGGTGCATGGCATTGCGATCAGCCTGCATGGCCGGCCTCCTCTTTGCGGTAAGTGATGGCGCCATTGAAGATGCGCTGACGCAGCCGCCCCGGCTGCACCGCATAGGCCAGCTCGGCCGGCTGCTGCACTGCCCACAGGCACAGGTCGGCGGTTGCCCCGACCGCGATCCGCCCCAAATCGGGCAGGCCGAGGGCACGGGCACCATGGGCGGTCATGCCGGCCAGGGCCTCGCGCGGGGTGAGGCGGAACAGGGTGCAGGCCAGATTGAGGTTAAGGGTCGGAAAACAGATGGGCGCGGTGCCAGGGTTGGCGTCACTGGCTACCGCCATGGGCACCTGGTGCTGGCGCAGCAACTCGATGGGCGGCAACTGGGTCTCGCGCAAGGTATGGAAGGCGCCGGGCAGCAGCACGGCGACGGTGCCGGCGGCGGCCATGGCCTGCACCCCGGCCTCGTCGAGAAACTCGATATGGTCGGCAGACAGGCCCCGGTAGCGCGCGGTCAGGGCGCTGGCGCCCGGGTTGGAGAGCTGCTCGGCATGAGCCTTGAGCGCCAGGCCATGGGCCTGGGCGGCCTGAAATACGCGCTCGCACTGGGCCGGGCTAAAGCCGATATGTTCGCAGAACACATCCACCGCATCGGCCAGCCCCTCGGCAGCCGCCGCCGGGATGATTTCGTCACAGATCAGGCGGATATAGCCGTCGCTGTCGCCAGCAAACTCCGGCGGCAGGGCATGGGCCGCCAGCAGGCTGGTGCGGATGCGCACCGGGCGCAGCTGGCCCAGGCGACGCGCCACTCGCAACATCTTCAGCTCATCAGTCAGGCTCAGGCCATAGCCGGACTTGATCTCCAGGGTGGTCACGCCATCGGCCAGCAGGGCATCCAGGCGCGGCAGGCTGGCCTCGATCAGCTGCTCCTCGCTGGCCGCCCGGGTGGCGCGCACGCTGCTGAGGATGCCGCCGCCGGCCTGAGCGATCTCGGCGTAGCTGACGCCCTCCAGGCGCTGCTCGAATTCACCGGCGCGGTTGCCGGCGTAAACCAGATGACTGTGGCAATCCACCAGCCCCGGGGTCATCACCCCGCCACGCCCAGCCTCGATGGCGCCCAGGGCCGCGGTTTCGGGAAATTCACGGCTCGGCCACAGGCCCGCCACCTTGCCATCGGCCACCAGCAGATTCATCGGCTCGGCCAACGTCGTCAGGCCGTCGAACAGGCAGAGCTCGCGCCAGAGCAGGGCGGGTGCGGACAAAGACATGCAGAACTCCTTGAAGCAATTTGTATATACATTATGGCGTGACCTGCCGGCCGTCAAGCTCAAAAACATGGCCTTTCATTCAATGCATGGGCAGGAACCCTGCATAACGGCCATATAAAGCCTAACCAGGATCGATGAACCCGGTCTATTTGTATATACATAATGAGTTCGAATGCGACGCCCCGCCACCGACCTCGCGCCGCCTCAGAGGGCACAGCGCCGAGAAGTTGATGCCTCGGCCTACCGCGCCAACTCTCGGGCGACGGCAGCGCGGGGCGGCCCTAGTCGTGCTGGCAACCGCAGTCAGCGGCGGGCACGCAACAACGCATTCAGGCGCATGAGCCTGGCCTGATTGGCGGGGTCATCACGAAAGGCCAGCACCAACGGCTCATGTTCAAGCTCAAGAACCAGCCGCGCACTCGGCAATCCATGCTTATCCGCCAGGTACTCCAGCACCAGCGGATCCGCTATCACCACATCAAAACGCCCACCAATCAGCATCTTCAGCAGCAGCAAATCCGTCATGGCCTGACGAGTACTGCCCGGATGCCGGTCCAAGGTTGTCTGGATGTACTCCGGGTAATCGTAGGTGCTGACCACCCCGGTCCGATATTGGCTGACGATGCTCTCCAGGCTGCTCGCCGTGATGGAGGCAGCGGGCAAGCTCAAGACCGCCAGGCGCGAGTAGGCCACGGGTTCCGAGGCCAGGAAGCCTGGGTCCACCTCGGTCGGCCAGGCCGGGAAATAGCCGATGTAATCCGCCTGCTGGGCCATTTGTCGTGCGCGTTTCCAGGGGTAATACTCGACCTGCAGCTCGATGCCATGGCCTTTCAGCTACTGGCGCAAGTCCTGGATGGCATTGCCCTGGGTGATCATCTCGGCGCTGGAATAGGGTTCCCAATTGAGCGAGGCGATCTTCCACACCTCCGCCACTTCGCGTGACTCGCTGCGAGTCGCCAGCCATAGCGTACAACTGAACAACAGCAGCAGGACGCCCGAACCCACCACGCTACGCTTCATCCTCTGCCTCCATAGCCGGGTTGATAAAGGGCCGGCACTGCGGCGCCCACGGCTGGACTATGCATAGCCCCTGGCTCAGCGGGCAGCGCACTTGCTCCACCATCGAAACTGCCTGCCGGCAGCGCCTTGCATGACGGCATGCGGCCGCCAATCAATTACGCGCCACGGCTACGCCCCCTGAAACAAAAAGCCCCGGCGCGGGGCCGGGGCTTTTGCGTTGCCTGCAGGAATTAGAACTGCGCAGCGTCCAGCAGGTACAGCGGCTCGCTACCGGCCTTGACCGAGGCGGTCAGGGAGTGGATGCGCGGCAGCAGGCGGGCGAAGAAGAAGCGCGCGGTGCCCAGCTTGCTGACGTAAAACTCGTCCTGATCCTGCTTGGCCAGGGCGGTACGGGCCATCAGCGCCCACATATAGGCATAGGCGGTGTAACCGAACACCTGCAGGTACTCCACCGAGGCGGCGCCGACTTCGTTGGGGTTGGCCTTGGCCCGCTCCAGCAGGTCGCTGGTCATCAGCTCCAGGTTGGCGATGGCGTCCTTCAGCGGGCCTGTGAACTCGGCCAGGGAGGCGTCGGCGCTGTCGGTAAAGGCCTTGATCTCTTCGGCGAAGTGCTTGTAGAACGCACCGCCGCTGCCCACTACCTTACGGCCAACCAGATCGAGGGCCTGGATGCCGTTGGTGCCTTCATAGATCTGGGTGATGCGGCAGTCGCGGATCAGCTGCTCCTGGCCCCATTCGCGGATAAAGCCGTGGCCGCCGAAGATCTGCTGACCATGCACGGTGGTTTCCAGGGCCATATCGGTAAGGAAGGCCTTGGCCACCGGGGTGAGCAGGGCAACCAGCTCTTCGGCACGCTTGCGGGTCGCGGCGTCTTCACTGAACTTGGCGGTGTCCAGCTGCATGGCCACGTAGCTGGAGAAGGCACGACCGCCTTCGTTCAGGGCCTTCATGGTCA
>JBFHPI010000360.1:0-3722 GCA_041592855.1 Pseudomonas sp. | reverse complement strand
TTCGCGGTAGTCGCGCAGCACATTGTCCAGGGCGGCCAGGGCGGTCATATCCAGCAGCGGCACGGCGCTGATATCGACGATCACCACCCTTACATCCGGAGTAAAGCGGCGCAGCACGCTCAGGGCCTTTTCCGCCGCGCCGAAGAACAACGGGCCGCGGATGGCGTAGGCCAGTACATGCTCGGGCAAATCCGCCAGGGCCTGGTGAAAGCCCTTGGCCAGGGGGGCGGTATCGGTCAGGTCGCTCATGCGCTTGATAAACAGCCCGGCGGCCAGCAGCAGACCGACGCCCACTGCCAGCACCATATCGAACAGCACGGTGAGAATCAGGCAGGTCAGCAGCACCAGCACATCGCTGCGCGGGGCAATGCGCAGGGTGTGGCCCACATGGCGCGCCTCGCTCATATTCCACGCCACCATCAGCAGCAGGGCGGCCAGGGCGGCCATGGGCAGGTAGCTGAACAGCGGGGCGAGAAACAGGATGGCCAGCAGCACCACGCCGGCATGGATGATCGCCGCTAGGGGCGAGAAGGCCCCGGCACGCACATTGGCCGCGGTGCGGGCGATGGCGGCGGTGGCGGTGATGCCGGCGAAGAAGGGCGCCAGCAGATTGCCGATGCCCTGGCCGAGCAGCTCGGCATTGGGGTCGTGCTTGCTGCCGGTCATGCCGTCGGCCACCACCGCGCACAGCAGCGACTCGATGGCGCCAAGCATGGCGATGGCAAAAGCCGGCGCCAGCAATTGGCGTAGCAGTTCGAAGCTCAGCACCAGCGGCTGGCCATCGGCTCCCGGCAGCTGCCAGGGCCAGATAAAGCTCGGCAGAAAGGGCGGGATGCCGGGGTGCTCGACGCCGTCCAGGCTGTAACTGAAGCGCTCACCCAGGGTCGCCACCGGCACGCCACTGCTCTCCAGCAGCAGGCCGAGCAGGGCGCCCAGCGTCAGCGCCGCCAGATGCCCGGGCACTTTCGGCACCCAGCGCGGCCAGATCAGCAGCACCGCCAGGCAGGCCAGGGCCACCAGGCAGTCCCCCGCCTGCAGGCTGGGCAGGGCCTGCCACAGCGCCTCGAGGTGCTCGATAAAGTGTGCCGGTTGTGTGCTCAGACGCAGGCCAAGCAGGTCCTTGAACTGCAGGGTGGCGATGACGATGCCGATGCCGGCAGTAAAGCCCAGGGTCACAGGATAGGGGACAAATTCGATCAGGCGCCCGGCACGCATCAGCCCCAGGCCGATCAGGATCAGCCCGGCCAGCAGGGTGCACAGCAACAGGCCACCCAGGCCGAACTGCTGGGTGATGGGTAACAGGATCACCACAAAGGCCGCGGTGGGGCCGGAGACGTTGAAGCGCGAACCGCCACACAGGGCAATCAGGCTACCGGCCACCAGCACGGTGTACAGCCCATGTTGCGGCGCCACGCCCACGGCAATCGCCAGGGCCATGGCCAGGGGGATGGCGATAATGCCCACCGTCAGGCCGGCCGTCAGGTCGCCGCGCAGGCTTTGCCAGGTAAAACCAGCGCGCAGGCTTTGTCGCCAGGCGGCGAAAAGTGGGGGTAGGGGCATGCGGACTCCAGGCTGGATACCCTCGAGTATAGAGCGGCCCACGCCGCGCCGGACTGGACCTAAGTCGCCTGGGGCAGGCCCCCGGGCCGTGCTACAAGTTGCGGTTGCGCGGCATGCGTTGAGCCCCGGGGTGGCCAGGGGTAAACTGCCGGCCCCACCGAGCCCGCAAGCTGGAGTAGATGATGCGCAAAGACAAGAAACAGGTGATTGGCGAAGAGATCAGCGACGAGGCGATCAAGCTGTTCCTGAGCGTTGAGCCGGCCGATGACACCCCGCCGTCCCTGCACAAGCTGGTCAAGGCCTACCGCGGCCTGCGCATCGACGACTTCGAGCGCTTTGTCGGCTTCTTCAAGGCCGCCGGCTACGACCTGGATGCCAGGGACGCCAAGGGCAACGACTTTATCGCCCTGATCCAGGATCAGCGTTTTGCCGAGCCCTATATCGACGTAATCAAGGCCGCCCGCGGCTGATAGATCTGCCGCCATGCTCGCTGGCGGGTAGGGTGCGCCGTGCGCACCGCCTGGTTTCTGCCGCCGGGTGCGCATGGCGCACCCTAAGAGCCCAGGCCAGCTTCATCCCTTCTGGACTTCTTGCAGATAATCACCCAGATCAATAGTGCTGGGCGGGGGAGACGACCGGTCATATTCTGCCCGGCATGAACTCCAGTATCCGACTCGACAAGCGTGACCTGATCCTCGCCAAAGGCGCCGAGGTGATGACCCGGCGTGGTTATCACGGTGCCGGCGTGCAGGAGATCGTGCAGGCGGCGGGGGTGCCCAAGGGCTCCTTCTACCACTACTTCGCCAGCAAGGAAGACTTCGCCCTGCAGGCCCTGCAGCAGGTTTATCAGCCACGCCTGGCGCGCTATGCCGAGGCCTTGGCCAATCCTGCATTGAGTCCGCGCGAACGTATCCTTGGCTATTACGGTGAGCTGGTGCAGCACTTCGCCCGCCAGGAGCGCCTGGAATACCACTGCTTTATCGGCAGCCTGAGCTTCGAGATGGCCGAGCTGTCGCCAGCCCTGGGCACCGAGGTGGATGCCATCCTGCAGCGCTCGGCGGATATCCTCCAGGCCTGCCTGGAGCAGGCCCAGGCCGCCGGCGAGCTGCCGGCCCATGAGGACTGCCGCAACCTGGCCGGCTTTATTGCCAATGCCTGGCAGGGCGCCCTGACGCGGCTCAAGGTGGCCAGCAATACCCGCGTACTCGACGATTTTATCCAGCGTCTGCAGCTGTTGCTGCGGGCCTGATTTTTTAAAACACCGCTGACGAGACGACCGGTCAACTGGCCGGCAGAGGAATGATGATGAGCGATCCCGTAAAAGCCCTGTTCCAGCCCTTCAACCTGGGCACCCTGGAATTGCCGACCCGTGTGGTGATGGCGCCCATGACCCGTTCCTTCTCCCCGGGCGGTGTGCCCAACAGCAAGGTCATCGAGTACTACCGTCGCCGCGCCGCCGCCGGTGTTGGCCTGATCGTCACCGAAGGCACCACGGTTGGCCACAAGGCCAGCAACGGTTACCCCAATGTGCCGCGCTTCTACGGTGAAGACGCCCTGGCTGGCTGGAAAAAGGTGGTTGAGGCCGTGCACGCCGAAGGCGGCAAGATCGTCCCGCAACTGTGGCATGTGGGCAATGTGCGCAAGCTGGGCACCGAGCCGGACGCCAGTGTGCCGGGCTACGGCCCGAGCGAGAAGGTCAAGGACGGGAATGTGGTCGTGCATGGCATGACCAAGGACGACATCAAGGAAGTGATTGCCGCCTTTGCCCAGGCTGCCAAGGATGCCCAGGCCATCGGCATGGACGGTGTGGAAATCCACGGCGCCCATGGCTACCTGATCGACCAGTTCTTCTGGGAAGGCAGCAACAAGCGCACCGACGAATACGGTGGCGACCTGGCAAGCCGTTCGCGCTTTGCCATCGAGCTGATCCAGGCCGTGCGCGCTGCGGTGGGCCCGGATTTCCCGATCATCTTCCGCTTTTCCCAGTGGAAGCAGCAGGATTACACCGCCCGCCTGGTGCAGACCCCGGAAGCACTGGGGGCCTTCCTCAAGCCGCTGTCCGATGCCGGCGTGGACATCTTCCACTGCTCGACCCGCCGCTTCTGGGAGCCGGAGTTCGAAGGCTCGGACCTCAACCTGGCCGGCTGGACCCGCCAGCTCAC
>JBFHPI010000359.1:0-3731 GCA_041592855.1 Pseudomonas sp. | reverse complement strand
CTACCTCACCGAACGCTTCAAGGACTTCGCCCACGGCGTGCATATCACCCTGCAGGGTGTGCCGCGTTCGATCCTCGCCGAGTACGCGGAAACCCATATGTAGCGGCTCACGATCCCTCTTCCCTTTGGGGGAGAGGGGCGTTGGTCACCTCGGTCACAGCGCCCCGGCCTATGCAAGGGGCGTTTTTATGCCTGCCCAATCCTGACCCCTGGGTTTACAATCGGGCATCCCTTTCTGGAGTTCGCCCGTGCTTACCCATCTCGATGCCCAGGGCCATGCCCATATGGTCGATGTCACCGACAAGGCCAATACCTTCCGCGAAGCCAGTGCCGAAGCCCGGGTGCGCATGCGTCCGCAGACCCTGCAGATGATCGTTCAGGGCGAACACCCCAAGGGCGATGTGTTTGCCGTGGCGCGTATTGCCGGTATCCAGGCGGCGAAGAAGACCAGCGATCTGATTCCTCTGTGTCATCCGCTGCTGTTGACCGGGGTCAAGGTCGAACTGAGCGCAGAAGGCGAGGATGCCGTGCATATCCGCGCCACCTGCAAGCTGGCCGGCCAGACCGGGGTGGAAATGGAAGCCCTGACCGCCGCCAGCGTCGCCGCCCTGACCATCTACGACATGTGCAAGGCGGTGGACCGTGCCATGGTGATCGAGCAGGTACGCCTGCTGGAGAAACTCGGCGGCAAGAGCGGCCACTACAAGCTGGAGGACGAGGCATGATCCGCGTGCAGTATTTCGCCCGTTATCGCGAGGCCCTGGGCCTGGATGGCGAGCAGTTGAACGGCGAATTCGCCAGCCTCGATGAGCTTCGCCAGCACCTGCTGGGCCGTGGCGGGGTATGGGATGTGCTGGCTGAGCAGAACCTGATGTGCGCGCGCAATCAGGAGCTCTGCAGCCTCGATGAGCCCTTGCAGGCCGGCGATGAGGTGGCGTTTTTCCCCACCGTAACCGGCGGCTAAAGGTGTTTTGTAGGATGGGTGGAGCGCAGCGATACCCATGCTGCCAGTTAAGACAATGGCGGGTTACGCGGCGCCCGGATTTCTCGGTTGTGTTGCCTGCCTGGTTTTGTGCCGCTAACCCGCCCTACGCTCGCTGTGCTTTGAGGACAATTCTCCATGGGTATTCGCGTACAGACTGCGCCCTTCGATCCGGGGCTGGCTCTTAATGCCCTGCATGCCGCCAACTTAGGGATAGGTGCGGTGGTCAGCTTTGTCGGCTATGTGCGCGACTTCAATGAAGGCCGCGAGGTGGGCGGCATGTTTCTCGAACATTTTCCCGGCATGACCGAGAAGTCCCTGGGCAAGATCGCCGAGGAGGCGGCCCAGCGTTGGCCGTTGCTGAATATCGAGATCATCCACCGCGTCGGTCGTCTGGAGCCGGGCGAGCCCATCGTCTTCGTCGGCACCAGCAGCGCCCATCGCCAGGCCGCCTTCGAGGCCTGCAACTTCATCATGGATTACCTGAAAACCCGCGCACCCTTCTGGAAGAAGGAAGACACCGCCGAAGGCCCGCGCTGGGTCGAAGGCCGCTGCAGCGACCAAGCCGCCGCCGAACGCTGGCAGGACAAAAAGTAGGGTGCGCTGTGCGCACCGCGTGCTTCGGTGCGCACGGCGCACCCTACAGGCATCAGTCATAAAAAATGCCGCCTGAGGTTTGCTTAGGCGGCATTTTTGTTGCTGGACTGTTTAACCCTGTTCGGCTTCCAGGCTCTTATTACGCCAGCCCTTGCCGCCGGGCAGCAGCAGGTTGAGCAGGATGGCGACGATGCCGCACAGGGAAATGCCCTTGAGGCTGACGTCGCCGGCACCGATCACCATGCCGCCGATGCCGAACACCAGGGTCACCGCGACGATCACCAGGTTGCGCGCCTCGGACAGGTCTACCTGATGACGGATCAGGGTGTTCAGACCGACCACGGCGATGGAGCCGAACAGCAGGCAGAGAATGCCCCCCATCACCGGCACCGGAATGCTTTGCAGCAGGGCGCCGAACTTGCCGATAAAGGCCAGCACAATGGCGATCACCGCCGCCCAGAGCATGACCTTGGGGTTGAAGTTCTTGGTCAGCATCACCGCCCCGGTCACTTCCGAGTAGGTGGTATTGGGTGGCCCGCCGAGCATGCCGGCGGCCGAGGTGGCCAGGCCGTCGCCGAGCAGGGTGCGATGCAGGCCGGGCTGTTTCAGGTAGTTCTTGCCGGTCACCGTGCCGATCGCCAGCACATCGCCGATATGCTCGATGGCCGGGGCGATGGCCACCGGCAGGATAAACAGGATGGCGCCCCAGTGCAGTTCCGGGGCGACGAAGTTGGGCATGGCCAGCCAGGGCGCGGCGGCCACGGCGCTGAACTCCACCACGCCGAAGAAGATGGCCAGGGCATAGCCCACGGCGATGCCGCAGAGAATGGGCACCAGGCGGAAGATGCCGCGGCCGACCACCGCGACAATCAGGGTGGTGATCAGCGCCGGCAGGGAGATCATCAGCGCCACGTCGCCGGGCACCAGTTGCACGCTGGCGTCACCGGCCTTGCCCATGGCCATATTGGCCGCCACCGGGGCCAGGCCCAGGCCGATGGCCATGATCACCGGGCCGATCACCACCGGCGGTAGCAGGCGGTCGATAAAGCCGGTGCCTTTGAGTTTTACCGCGCCGGCCAGAAGCATATAGGCAAAGCCCGCCGCGACCAGGCCACCGAGGGTGGCGGGCAGGCCGAAGTCGGCCTTGGCCGCCATGATCGGGGCGATAAAGGCGAAGCTGGAGGCGAGAAATACCGGCACCTGGTTCTTGGTTACCAGATGGAAGATCAGGGTGCCGATACCGGCGGTAAACAGCGCCACATTGGGGTCGAGGCCTGTGATCAGCGGCATCAGCACCAGGGCGCCGAAGGCCACGAAGAGCATCTGCGAACCGGCCAGGGCCTGGCGCCAGGTGGCGTCCTGCATATGATCCTGCATATCAGGCTTCCTTCTGTTTGGTGCCGAAGATCTTATCGCCGGCATCGCCCAGGCCGGGAATGATATAGCCGTGCTCGTTCAGGCGCTGGTCGATGGAGGCGGTGAAAATGGTCACGTCCGGGTGGGCGTCATTGACCACCTTGATGCCCTCGGGGGCAGCCACCAGCACCATGGCGCGGATTTCCTTGCAGCCGGCCTTTTTCAGCAGGTCGATGGTGGCGACCATGGAGCCGCCGGTGGCCAGCATCGGGTCGATGATCAGGGCCAGGCGCTCGTCGATTTCCGGGGCGAGCTTTTCCAGATAGGTGTGCGCCTGCAGGGTTTCCTCGTTGCGCGCCACGCCCACGGCGCTGACCTTGGCCCCGGGGATCAGGCTGAGCACGCCGTCGAGCATGCCGATGCCGGCGCGCAGGATCGGTACCACGGTGATCTTCTTGCCGGCGATCTTCTCCACCTGCACGGTGCCGGCCCAGCCCTGGATCTCGTAGTTTTCCAGGGGCAAATCCTGGGTCGCTTCATAGGTCAGCAGGGCGCCGACTTCCTGGGCCAGTTCGCGAAAGTTCTTCGTGCTGATATCGGCACGGCGCATCAGGCCGAGCTTGTGGCGGATCAGCGGGTGGCGGATCTCATGGACGGGCATGGGGCGTCTCCAGCGGTGGGCGTCAAAAATCGCGTTAGAGTAAAGCTTGATAACGAGGGAGAAAAATATCGGAGTGTCTCACTCACCCTGGGATCATCTAGCAAAAAGTACTCGGCATTATCCGTCTTGATGTGG
>JBFHPI010000358.1:0-3752 GCA_041592855.1 Pseudomonas sp. | reverse complement strand
GCCGAGGCCCTCAGCGCGCTGCGCCAGGCAGTGGAGCAGGCTCACCCCTTCAATAAACGCGAGGCCATCCTTACCTCGCTGTCCGGTCAGACCCTGACCGTGGATTACGCCGTCACCCCACTGTTCAATCGCGGTGAGACCCTGTTGCTGCTGGAAGTGCATCCGCGCGACCGCCTGCTGCGCATTACCAAGGAAGAGGCGCAACTGTCCAAGCAGGAAACCACCAAGCTGCTGGTGCGCGGCCTGGCCCACGAGATCAAAAACCCCCTCGGCGGTATCCGCGGCGCTGCCCAGTTGCTGGCCCGGGAGCTGCCCGAGGAAAGCCTCAAGGATTACACCAACGTCATCATTGAAGAGGCGGACCGGCTGAGAAACCTGGTCGACCGTATGCTCGGCTCGAACAAGCTGCCGTCCCTGTCGCCGACCAATGTGCACGAGGTGCTGGAGCGCGTCGGCAGCCTGGTGGAGGCCGAGAGCCAGGGCGGCATCACCTTGGTGCGCGACTACGACCCGAGCATCCCCGACTTGCTGATCGACCGTGAACAGATGATCCAGGCCGTGCTCAATATCGTGCGCAACGCCATGCAGGCGATCGGCGCGCAGAAGCACGACCTGGGGCTGGGCCGCATCACCCTGCGCACCCGCACCCTGCGCCAGTTCACCATCGGCCATATCCGCCACCGCCTGGTGGTGAAAATCGAGATTATCGACAACGGCCCGGGTATCCCCCCGGAGCTGCAGGAAACCATCTTCTACCCCATGGTCAGCGGGCGGGCCGACGGCACCGGCCTGGGCCTGGCCATCACCCAGAACATCATCAGTCAGCACCAGGGCCTGATCGAGTGCGAGAGCCATCCTGGCCACACGCTGTTCTCGATCTTCCTGCCGCTGGAACAAGGAGTAACTTCGCCATGAGTCGCAGTGAAACCGTCTGGATAGTCGACGACGACCGCTCCATCCGCTGGGTGCTGGAGAAAGCCCTGCAACAGGAGGGCATGACCACCCAGAGCTTCGACAGCGCCGATGGTGTGCTCGGTCGCCTGACTCGCCAGCAGCCGGACGTGATCATCTCCGACATCCGCATGCCTGGAGCCAGCGGCCTGGACTTGCTGGCGCGCATCCGCGAGCTGCATCCACGCCTGCCCGTGATCATCATGACCGCGCATTCGGATCTCGACAGCGCCGTGGCCAGCTACCAGGGCGGTGCCTTCGAGTACCTGCCCAAGCCCTTCGACGTGGATGAGGCGGTGTCCCTGGTCAAGCGCGCCAACCTGCACGCCCAGGAGCAGCAGAGCCTGGCAGCGCCGGTGGAGCAGCCGCGCACCCCGGAGATCATCGGTGAAGCCCCGGCCATGCAGGAGGTGTTCCGTGCCATCGGCCGCCTCTCCCACTCCAATATCACCGTATTGATCAACGGCGAATCGGGCACCGGCAAGGAGCTGGTGGCCCATGCCCTGCACCGCCACAGCCCACGAGCCGCCGCGCCCTTTATCGCGCTGAACATGGCGGCCATCCCGAAAGACCTGATGGAATCCGAGTTGTTCGGCCACGAGAAAGGCGCCTTTACCGGCGCCGCCAACCAGCGCCGCGGCCGTTTCGAACAGGCCGATGGCGGCACCCTGTTCCTCGATGAAATCGGTGACATGCCGGCCGACACCCAGACCCGGCTGCTGCGCGTGCTGGCCGATGGCGAGTTCTACCGGGTCGGCGGTCACACACCCGTGAAAGTGGATGTGCGCATCATCGCCGCCACCCACCAGAACCTGGAAACCCTGGTGCAGGACGGCAAGTTCCGCGAAGACCTGTTCCATCGCCTCAACGTGATCCGCATCCATATCCCCCGCCTGGCCGACCGCCGCGAGGATATCCCCACCCTGGCGCGGCATTTCCTCAGCCGTGCGGCTCTGGAACTGGCGGTAGAGCCCAAGCTGCTGAAAGGCGAAACCGAGGATTACCTGCGCAACCTGCCCTGGCCCGGCAATGTGCGCCAGCTGGAAAACACCTGCCGCTGGATCACCGTAATGGCCTCGGGACGCGAGGTGCATATCGACGACCTGCCGCCGGAGCTGCTCAACCAGCCCCAGGACAATGCACCGGTGAGCAACTGGGAACAGGGCCTGCGCCAATGGGCCGACCAGGCCCTGGGGCGTGGCCAGTCCAACCTGCTGGACAGCGCCGTGCCCGCCTTCGAGCGGATCATGATCGAAACCGCACTCAAACATACCGCCGGCCGCCGCCGCGATGCCGCCGTGCTGCTGGGCTGGGGGCGCAACACCCTGACCCGCAAGATCAAGGAACTGGGTATGAATGTGGGCGGTGACGAGGAGGAAGGTGACGACTAGCCGTCTCCGGCGACCTGATCACGGGCCTGCGGGCCCGTTTTTTATGGCGCACTCACCGCCATGGTGCAGCCTGCACTATCCAGGTTCACCCGCCGGCGACCGGCCATCCGCCAGAGCGGTGAAATCCCAGTATTTTCGGGGCCTGCAGCCCTCGTAATAAAACTGGCATACAGCCTGCATAGACTCAAGTAACTCCAGTTTTGGGGACCTTGGTACAGGCAGGCCGGGGAATCCCCTCTTTTACAGCCAAACGCAAAGGCCGCCACCAGGCGGCCTTTGCGCATCTGTGCCTGCATGCAACGGCTTACTCAAGGCACTGCCGCTGTCTCGACCGGGCTCACGACACAACGGCAGCCCCTAGCGGTAGAGCTCACGGCGGAAAATCAGCGGCGGCGCGCCCTGAAAGATACCGAAAGTGGCCAGTCCCTGAGCCATTTCCCGGCCATTGCCCTGCCAGTCATAGAACAGCCAGGTGGGAACGCCATCGGGGCCGGGTACGCCGTTGAAGCTCACGCGCACGGAGCCGTCATTACCCGCTCCCGGGGCAGTCAAACCGAGCACACCCAAACCGGCCGCTGGCCCGCTCAGGCTTGCGCTGGTCTCTCCTGCAGCCAGGTTGCCGGTGTAACCACTGAGTACGGGCGGCCCCAGAACAGCGGCGCTGCAGTTGTCCAAACCCTCGGTGACAAAGGCATTACCCCCTGCCGTGGCCTGCCAGCTTTCAAACCGGAGCGGCAGGCTCAGCGCCTGCAGTTCGGAGCCATGCGCGTTGCCGACATGCAGGCGACCCAGGCGCACTTCGCTGCCTGGCTGATCGCTGAAGTCATAGGTGAAGTCCGTACAGGCGCTGCCGCTGCCATGACAGGCGCCATCGGCATCGGTCAGGCTGGCGGCGCTGACAACCTGATTGAGCCGCGCCATAAAGGGCAGATCGGCCGCATCGGGGGCCAGCGCCGGGGTATAGCTCAGTCGCTCGCCACTGTAGCGATAAACCCGCTGGCCATCGCCATCATCGGCCCCCTCAACTGCAGCTGTGGCGCTGTCCAGCACCTGCAGGCGGGCATCCAGGGCATTGCCGAGTGTCGAGCTATAGGTCCCGCCGGCCGGGGGGCTCAACCGCCAGAAGGCGCCCCGATCATAAGTGCGCGTGACCACGCCCTGACGATTGCGCCCACTGATGGTCAGCGCCGGTTCGCGCCCCGGGGCAAAACGCATCGGCTGGCCCTGATAACTGAAGCTGCCGCAACTGGGCGTCAGGCTGGCACTGCCAACCGCGTTCAGGTAGGCCGGGATAAAGCGTCCGGTCAGTTCACTGCTGCCGCCGCTGACGGTTTCTCCGAAATAGCTCGCCTGGGGTGCGGCGCTCAGGCGGAACACGCCTACCTCGGACACGGCAACGCTCACCTCGGT
>JBFHPI010000357.1:0-3763 GCA_041592855.1 Pseudomonas sp. | reverse complement strand
CGGCAGCAAGCTGGTGAGCATCGGTGATCGGCGCTTCGAAGTGCTGCACAAATGTGGCGAACCAGCCTACCGCGACCTGATCGGCTACAGCCTCAGCGCCCATGATCGGCGCGAATACAGCATCGAAGAGTGGGTCTACGGCCCGGACAGCGGTATGCTGACCATACTCACCTTTGAAGGTAACCGCCTGCGCCAGATCGAACGGCAGCGCAGTCACTAACGGCCAGCCCATGAAAAGCCTTTTTCTCAGCCTGCTGCTCGTGCTTCCCCTGACGACCCAGGCGTCCTCGACCCTGCGCTGCGGCAGCCAGCTGATCAGCATGGACGACTCCAGCAGCACGGTACTGCACAAATGCGGCGAACCCATCAGCCGCGACTTCCTTGGTTATCGCGAGCGCCTGGATATCTACGGCTTTCGCCAAGAGGTGGCGGTGGAGGAATGGAGCTATGGGCCCCGCAACGGCATGTACCACTTCCTGCGTTTCGAGGCCAACCGCCTGATCAAGATCGACAGCAAACGCGGCAACTGACAAAAGCCCCGACGCCTGCTAGCCTCGCCATCCTGCCGCCCAGGAAACCGCCACCAAGGAAAGGTCGTCGATGCTGATCATCCCCGCCGAACACCCCCTGGACTGGAAAAAACCGCCAGTCATTACCCTGCTGCTGATCCTGCTCAATGTGCTGATCTACTTCGGCTATCAGGGCGGCGACCATAAACGGGAAGAGCAAGCCATCCAGCTCTATCTCGATGGCGGCCTGCTCAACCGCGAGCGCGCCCTGTTTATTACGGCCTTTGCCGAACGCCATGAGCTGGACGAGGAGACACGCGAACAGCTGGACAGCATGCGCCGCCGCGACCTGGCCAGGCTGGTGTTGTTCGATCTGCAGTTCGAGCACAACCTGCATCACCACCCCGACTACCTGAGCGACCCGGCCTGGCAGCAAGCCCGGCAAAAAGCCGAGGCCGCACGCAACAACCTCAGCATCATGCGCTTCGGTTTTATACCCGCCAAGTTCAGCCTTGAAGGCCTGTTCGGCGCCATGTTCCTGCATGGCGACTTCGGCCACCTGGCCGGCAATATGCTGTTTCTGTTTATCTTTGGCTTCGCCCTGGAAATTGCCCTGGGGCGCTGGGTCTATCTGGGGCTGTACCTGCTCAGCGGGGTGGCGTCGCACCTGCTGTGGTGGATCATGGACCCCGTGTGGGTCGCCGGGGTCGGGGCCTCGGGGGCCATTTCCGGGTTGATGGGCATGTACCTGGGCGTCTACGGCCTACGCCGGATCAATTTCTTCTACTGGCTGGGACCGCTGTTTGGTTACTTCCGCGCCCCGGCGCTGTGGATTCTGCCGGTGTGGCTGGGCAAGGAGCTGTACGGCGTGCTATTGGCCGATGACAACGTCAACTACTACGCCCACCTGGGCGGGCTGCTGGCCGGCTTCATCTGCGTCTGGCTGCCGCGTCAGGGCAACCGGCTGAAGGTCGACGAAGCCTATCTGCACAAGGAGGACCCGGACGCCGACTTCAAGCGTGAACTGGCCAGCCTGGACCAACTGATCGGCAGCTTCGCCCTGGAGCAGGCGGCCCAGCGTGGCCTGGCCATGCTCGGTCGCTACCCTGGGCGCGCCCCGTTGCTGGAGCGCCTCTATCCCCTGGCGTTGAACCGTCAGGATCGACCGCTGCTCAGCAGCGTGCTGCAACAACTGCTCAAGCTTCCCGAAGATGCCCCTGGCCGGCTTCTGCTGCAACGCCTGGCCCAGGATAGCGGTAACGTGCAGCATGGGCTGCTGCGCCATCCGAGCGTTCAACTGCACCTGTTGCAGCGCCTCCTGCAGGGCCACGACAGTCAGCTCGCGCTGGGCGCCTGGCGGCGTGTTAGCCAGAGCAGCCAGCGCCCGGAAAGGCTGCCAGCCCTGACCCTGCAACTGGCCAAGGTGCTGGGCAAGCAGGGGGACTTTCGCGGCCTGGCAGAACTGGCCCATTTCCTCGGCGAGGCCTACCCCACAGCTGAGCAAACCCGCCAGCTAGGCCTCTACCGTCAGCATCTGCAGCGGTAAGACGGCAGACTCAGGCCTGGGTGGTGAGTTTGGCCAACGTCGCCTGGAGTGCCCTGACCTCCCCCAGCAGCGGCGACTGAGGGTAACGGGCCAGGATAAAGGCCAGGAGCTTCTGCGCCGGCTCCACCTGCCCCAGCCCCTCGGCAAAACCCAGGGCCGCCAGCAGATAGGCGCGGGGGATATGCGGGTACTGGGGAAAGCGCTGGTGCAGATTGCGCAGCAGGCTCAGGGCCTCACGGGTTTTGTGGCGCTGCAGCAGCGCCTCGGCCACCACTTCGCAGACCTGGGCATCCTCGGGCAGATAGTCGGCCTGCAACTGGCGGGCATTGAGCAGCGCCGTGGCGGCCAGAGCGGGATTCAAGCGCGCCGCCAGGGGCAGGTAATGGGCCAAGTGGCGCAGGCAGCGACCTCGATCGCGCAAGCCGAAGAGCAACTGGTGATAACGCTCATTGAGCCTGAGGTCATCGTCGTTGCGCTCCAGGGCTACCGCCAGCGTCTCCAGGGCCTGGCCGCTCTGCCCCTCCTTGAGGCGGATCTCGGCCTGGGCCAGGGCACGGCGGCGCTGATATTCGGCCGCAGGGTAAGAGGCCTGGCCACTCTCATCGGCGATCACATAACCCAGGGCGCCCTGATACTGGAACACCGCATAGCCCATCATGGCGCACATCACCACACCGAAATAGGCAAACAGAAAGGCTGCAATCGGCACCAGCACCACCCTGGGCAGGCCGCTGGAGAGCATATGGGTAACCCAGCCCGGCGACTGCCAGAGGATAAACAGAAAGGCACAGAGAATCAGGTAGCGCCAGCCCATGGCGCGCATGACCTGACCCACCTGGTCAGGGCTCAGGGCCGCCCCCAGCTCCTTGTCCAGGGCCAGGCGGATAATGCTGGCCGGCATTGCCAGGAGGATGCCGAGGGTCACCGCCCAGTACAGCGCCTCGCTGTTGAAGTCCGCTGCCAGCCACAACGCGCCGAAGGCAATGGCAAACACCACCAGCTGGCGGAAGAACAGGCTGAAGCCCTCTGGGCTGAAGGCACTGAGCAGGCTCGGTGCCTGGCTGCCGGCCTGGCAGCTGGCCTCGATCACGCTGTGAAAATACTTGGTCGCTACGCTGAACAGGCAGCCCCAGAGAATCAGGGACTGCGGCATAAACAGGCTGGCCAGGGCCAGCAGCGCGGCAAAAGCCATGGGGCCACCCTGCAGCCCATAGAGAAAGAATTTAGGCGTCCGCTCCCAGAACGGCTGGGCCGTGTTGGCCGCGCCAAGGAACTGCAACTGTGCATTGCACAAAGGACAGGCGGGAACTTCGTCCGGGGCATCGGCATTCAGGGGGATACAGCAGTCGCCAAAGCTGCGCTCGCAGGGCAGGCACTGCCAGGTGGCAGGCTGGGTCGGGTGGTAGCGGCAGAGGGTCTTGTCCATAAGTTGGGTTTCCTTGAAAACGGCATAAAAAATCGCCGGGAGCGATTTTTAACGTTGCACAGCGACGGCCCGAAGAGTGGCCACCAGGGATGCCAGGCCATAAAAAAGAGGGCCATCGAGGCCCTCTTCTTGTGTACCGCGAGACGGGGAAGTTTACACCCCCGAAGCCTCGGCGGCAGCCACATCCTTGATGGACAGCTTGATACGGCCGCGGTTGTCCACGTCCAGCACCAATACTTTGACCATCTGACCTTCTTGCAGCACGTCGGTGACTTTCTCGAT
>JBFHPI010000356.1:0-3767 GCA_041592855.1 Pseudomonas sp. | reverse complement strand
GGCATGCGGGTGGCGCTCATGCAGCCTCCCCGTCGCCGATCAGGCGACCGCGCTGCAGGGTCAGCATGCGGTGGCGCATGCGCGCGATCAGGGCCAGGTCGTGGCTGGCGATCAAGACGGTCGTGCCCAGGCGGTTGATGTCTTCGAACACCCCCATGATCTCCGCGGCCAGGCGCGGGTCGAGGTTGCCGGTGGGCTCGTCCGCCAGCAGCAGGGCCGGGCGATGCACCACGGCACGGGCGATACCGACACGCTGCTGCTGACCGGTGGACAGGTCGCCGGGAAACTGCTCGGCCTTGTCCGCCAGGGACACCCGCTCCAGGGCGGTGCGCACGCGCTTGCCGATCTCCTCCTTGGCCAGGCCGAGGATCTGCAGCGGCAGGGCGACGTTGTCGAACACGCTGCGGTCGAACAGCAGCTGGTGGTTCTGGAACACCACGCCGATCTGCCGGCGCAGGTAGGGAATCTGCGCATTGGTGATATGCGACAGATCCTGCCCGGCCAGCAGCAGCTTGCCGCTGCTGGGGCGCTCCATGGCCAGCAGCAGGCGCAGCAGGGTGCTCTTGCCGGCCCCGGAGTGGCCGGTGACGAACAGAAATTCGCCACGGCGCACATGAAAGCTCAGCTCGTGCAGCCCGACATGGCCGTTGGGGTAGCGTTTACCGACCTGCTCGAACTTGATCATCCCTATTTCTCCGCGAACAGTGCCTGGACAAAGGTATTGGCCTCGAAGGTGCGCAGATCGTCGATGCCCTCACCCACGCCGATATAACGGATCGGCAGGGCGAACTGCTTGGCCAGGGCGAAGATCACCCCGCCCTTGGCGGTGCCGTCCAGCTTGGTCAGGGCCAGGCCGGTGAGGTTGACGGTCTGGTTGAACTGCTTGGCCTGGCTGATGGCGTTCTGCCCGGTGCCGGCATCCAGCACCAGCAGCACCTCGTGGGGCGCCGTATCGTCCAGCTTGCCGATCACCCGACGGACCTTTTTCAGCTCCTCCATCAGGTTGTCCTTGGTGTGCAGGCGCCCGGCCGTGTCGGCAATCAGCACGTCCATGCCGCGGGCCTTGGCCGCCTGCACGGCATCGAAGATCACCGAGGCCGAATCGGCGCCGGTGTGCTGGGCAATCACCGCAATCTGGTTACGCTCGCCCCACACCTGCAACTGCTCCACAGCGGCGGCGCGGAAGGTGTCGCCGGCGGCGAGCATGACCTTCTTGCCGTCCTGCTGCAGTTTTTTCGCCAGCTTGCCGATGGTGGTGGTCTTGCCAGCGCCGTTTACGCCGACCACCAGAATCACATAGGGCTGCTTGCTGGCGTCGATCTGCAGCGGCTGCTCCACCGGTTTGAGCAGGGCCACCAGCTCGTCCTGCAGGGCCTTGTACAGTGCACCACTGTCGGCCAGCTCCTTGCGCGCCACGCGCTTGGTCAGGTTGCCGATAATGGCGGTGGTGGCCTCGACGCCGACGTCTGCGGTCAGCAGGCGGGTTTCCAGATCTTCCAGCAGGTCATCATCGATGGCCTTCTTGCCCAGGAACAGGCTGGCCATGCCCTCGCCAAGACTGGCGCTGGTCTTCGACAGGCCCTGCTTGAGGCGCTCCAGCAGGCTGGCCGGGGTTTCTGCCGGTTTGACCACAGGCGCCGGCACCACCGGCACCTCGACCGGCTGCGGCGGCAGTTCGATATGGGCGTGCAGCACTTCACTGCCGGCATTGATGCGAAAACGCGAGGGGCGCGGCGCGGCGCCGGGTTCAGCACCAGCATCAGAAGCAGCCGGAGCGGCAGCGGGAACAACCGGAGTTGCCGGAGTTGCCGGAGTTGCCGGGGCAGACTCGCTAAGCGGCGCGGGCTTGGCCAACTCGGCGGGCACCTCGGGGGCAGCGGCCGAGGTCGGCTGGGTAGTTGCTGGCATGTCGACCGGCGAGACCACTGGGGTCGCTGCAGGCTGAGGTGCAGGGGCGTCAGCCGGCGTAACACATGGCGCGCGATTGGCAGTCGGAGCAGCCGCATCATTAACGTCCGCCTGGGGCTTCTTGCGCAGCCAGCCGAACAGATCCTTTTTTTCCGCCGGCTTGTCGCTTGCGTCAGGGGTCTTCTTGTCGTCGTTGGAACCAAACATGGAGGACGGCTATCTCAGTGGGGCGACACGCCAGGCTCAAGCCCCCGCTCACAGCCGCAGGAAACAGCGGACAAACACGAGCAGAAATAATGGGAGGCTTTGCAGGCGTGGCCGCCAGTAAAACGGATGCGTATCCTAGCACCTCCGCGCCCGCTGCGGCTAAGGCCAAGCGGGACCGTCCGATAGGTCGAGAAACCATGAAGATGATTGTTCAACGTGCCGCCGCGCTTTTACTCGGCACCTTGCTGATGCCGCTCACGGCCCAGGCCGCCGCTCCTCAGCCCACCCACGAGTTCAGCCTGGACAATGGCCTCAAGGTCATCGTGCGTGAAGACCACCGTGCCCCGGTGGTGGTATCCCAACTCTGGTACAAGGTCGGCGCCAGCTACGAGACGGCCGGCACCACCGGTCTGTCCCATGCCCTGGAACATATGATGTTCAAGGGCAGCGACAAGCTTGCCCCCGGCGAGTCCTCGCGCATCCTGCGCGAGCTGGGCGCCGAGGAAAATGCCTTTACCAGCGACGACTACACCGCCTACTACCAGGTGCTGGCCCGCGATCGCCTGGCCGTGGCCCTGGAGCTGGAGGCCGATCGCCTGGCCAGCCTGCAACTGCCCGCCGAGGAATTTGCCAAGGAAATCGAGGTGATCAAGGAGGAGCGGCGCCTGCGTACCGACGACCGCCCCGGCTCCCTGGCCTACGAGCGCTTCAAGGCCATGGCCTACCCGGCCAGCGGCTACCGCAACCCCACCATCGGCTGGATGCACGACCTCGAACGCATGACGGTGGATGACCTGCGCGCCTGGTATGAGGCCTGGTACGCGCCGAACAACGCCACCCTGGTGGTGGTGGGCGATGTCGGCGCCGCCGAGGTGAAGAGCCTCGCCGAGCGCTTCTTCGGTGCCATCCCGCGCCGCGAAGTGCCCCCGGCCAAGCTGCCCCGGGAGCTGGACGCCCCCGGCGAGCGGCGCACCACCCTTTACCTCAAGACCCAGCTGCCCAGCCTGATGATGGGCTTTAACGTGCCCGGCCTGACCACTGCCAGCGAGCCGCGCCAGGTACATGCCCTGCGCCTGATCGCCGCCCTGCTTGACGGCGGCTACAGCACCCGCCTGGCCAGCCGCCTGGAGCGCGGCGAGGAACTGGTGAGCGGTGCCAGCGCCTGGTACAACGGCTTTACCCGCGGTGACAGCCTGTTTGTGCTGTCCGCCAGCCCCAACGTGCAAAAGGGCAAGACTCTGGAGCAGGCCGAAGCCGGGCTGTGGCGCGAACTGGAAGACTTGAAGAACACCCCACCATCCGCCGAGGAACTGGCCCGGGTAAGGGCCCAGGTGATCGCCGGCCTGGTCTATGAGCGTGACTCCATCACCAGCCAGGCCACCGCCATCGGCCAGCTGGAAACCGTCGGCCTGTCCTGGCGACTGATCGATCAGGAACTGGCCGAGCTGGAAGCGGTAACCCCCGCCGATATCCAGAGTGCCGCCACCACCTTTTTCGTCCGCGACCGCCTGAGCGTCGCCCATGTCCTGCCCGAGGAGTCGCGCCATGAGTGAGCGCAATGGTCTGCGCTATGGCCTGCTCGGCCTGGCGCTGCTGGCGTTGCTGGCCATCCTGTATGCCACCAGCCGGTCTACCCCCGATATTCAGCCAGC
>JBFHPI010000355.1:0-3775 GCA_041592855.1 Pseudomonas sp. | reverse complement strand
TCCGTATTCGCAGGTGTTGGTGAGCGGACCCGGGAAGGTAACGACTTCTACTATGAAATGAAGGAGTCCAACGTTCTCGATAAGGTTGCCATGGTTTACGGCCAGATGAACGAGCCCCCCGGAAACCGTCTGCGTGTGGCCCTGACCGGTCTCACCATGGCCGAGAAGTTCCGTGACGAAGGTCGTGACGTACTGTTGTTCGTTGACAACATCTACCGTTACACCCTGGCCGGTACTGAAGTATCCGCACTGCTCGGCCGTATGCCGTCGGCAGTAGGTTATCAGCCGACCCTGGCCGAAGAGATGGGCGTTCTGCAGGAGCGCATCACCTCCACCAAGACCGGTTCCATCACCTCGATCCAGGCCGTATACGTGCCTGCGGACGACCTCACCGACCCGAGCCCGGCGACCACCTTCGCCCACTTGGACGCCACCGTCGTACTGTCCCGTGACATCGCTTCCTTGGGTATCTACCCGGCCGTTGACCCGCTGGACTCCACCAGCCGTCAGCTGGACCCGCTGGTGATCGGCCAGGAGCACTACGACACCGCTCGCGGCGTGCAGTACGTGCTGCAGCGTTACAAGGAACTGAAGGACATCATCGCGATCCTCGGTATGGACGAGCTGTCTGAAGAAGACAAGCTGCTGGTTGCCCGTGCTCGTAAGATCCAGCGCTTCCTGTCCCAGCCGTTCTTCGTGGCCGAAGTCTTCACCGGTTCCCCGGGCAAGTACGTCTCCCTGAAGGACACCATCGCGGGCTTCAGCGGCATTCTCAACGGCGACTATGACCACCTGCCGGAGCAGGCGTTCTACATGGTCGGCGGTATCGAAGAAGCCGTCGAAAAAGCCAAGAAGCTGTAATCGGTGCGCCCGGCAACGGGCGCTCACGTGAGGTTAGATATGGCCATGACAGTCCATTGCGATATCGTCAGTGCGGAGGGGGAAATCTTCTCCGGCCTGGTGGAAATGGTGATCGCACACGGCAACCTGGGCGACCTGGGTATTGCACCCGGCCACGCGCCTCTGTTGACCGATCTCAAGCCAGGCCCGATTCGCTTGATCAAGCAGGGTGGCCAGGCCGAGGTCTACTACATCTCCGGCGGCTTCCTGGAAGTTCAGCCGAATGTGGTGAAAGTGCTCGCCGATACCGTGCAGCGTGCTGCCGATATCGATGAAGCGGCCGCTCAGGAAGCCCTCAAGGCGGCCGAGCGTGCACTGCACGAGAAGGGCGCGGAGTTCGACTACGGTTCCGCCGCCGCTCACCTGGCCGAGGTTGCAGCCCAGCTGCGTACCGTCCAGCAGTTGCGCAAGAAGTTCGGCGGCTAAGTCACCGGCTTCAATGCTGACAGGATAAAGGGTAGCCTTGGCTACCCTTTTTCTTTGTCTGCAGTTTTTGCGTAGGGTGCGCCGTGCGCGACTTGTCCGGTGGTGCGCACGGCACACCCTACCTGCATTCGTAGCCGTTTAATCCGGGGTTCCGCCCGGGCTGCTCAGGATCTGCTCTTATGTCCCTCGATATCGTTATCCTCGCCGCCGGCCAAGGCACCCGCATGCGTTCGGCCCTGCCCAAGGTGCTGCATCCGGTGGCCGGCAAGGCCATGCTTGGCCATGTGATCGACACCGCCCGCCAGCTCAAGCCCCAGGGTATCCATGTGGTGATCGGCCATGGCGCGGAGCGGGTGCGCGAGCGTCTGGCGGCGGATGACCTGAACTTCGTCTTGCAGAGCGAACAACTGGGCACCGGCCATGCCGTGGCCCAGGCGCTGCCGGCATTGAGCGCCGAGCGCGTGTTGATTCTCTACGGCGACGTGCCGCTGATCGAGGTAGACACGCTGCAGCGTTTGCTGCATCAGGTCAGCGAGCAGCAGCTGGGTTTGCTCACGGTCAACCTGAACGATCCCACCGGCTATGGTCGTATCGTTCGGGATGACAATGGTGTGGTGAAGGCCATTGTCGAGCACAAGGACGCCACGGCCGAGCAACGCCTGATCCGTGAAGGCAATACCGGCATCCTCGCCGTACCGGGCAAGCGCCTGGGTGACTGGCTGGGTCGGCTGTCCAACAGCAATGCCCAGGGCGAGTACTATCTGACCGACGTGATCGCCATGGCGGTGGCCGATGGTCTGGTTGTGGCCACCGAGCAGGCTATTGATGAGATGGAAGTGCTCGGCGCCAACGACCGTATCCAGCTGGCGCAGCTGGAGCGCCATTACCAGTACCGCGCCGCCCGCCGCCTGATGGTGCAGGGCGTGACTCTGATCGACCCAGCCCGTTTCGACCTGCGTGGTGAAGTGACCGTGGGCCGCGATGTGACTATCGATATCAACGTGATCCTTGAAGGCCAGGTGGTGATCGAAGATGGAGTACAAATCGGCCCCAACTGTGTGATCAAGAACAGCACCCTGCGCCGTGGCGCCATCGTCAAGGCCAACAGCCACCTGGAAGGGGCACAAATGGGCGAGGGTGCCGACTGCGGTCCCTTTGCCCGCCTGCGCCCCGGTGCGGTGCTGGGCGCCAAGGCCCATGTGGGTAACTTCGTCGAACTGAAGAATGCTGTGCTGGGTGAAGGCGCCAAGGCGGGTCACCTGAGCTATCTGGGCGATGCCGAGATCGGCGCGCGAACCAATATCGGCGCCGGCACCATTACTTGTAATTATGATGGCGCCAACAAGTTCAAGACGGTGCTGGGCGAGGACGTGTTTATCGGCTCCAACAGCGCCCTGGTCGCGCCCGTGACCCTGGGCGACCGCGCCACCACCGGCGCCGGCTCGGTGGTGACCAGCGATGTACCCGCCAATACCCTGGCCGTGGGCCGCGCCAAGCAGCGCAATATCGAAGGCTGGAAGCGGCCGAGCAAGAAGAGCTGATGGGTTTGGCAAGGATGCCGCTACGCAAACGCTGGATAGTGCCGGGGTTGCTGTTTATCTGGGCCTTGCTGCCGGAATGGCCACAGATTCCGGTGCAAGGCGCCAGCCCCCGCGACTGGCATCCCCGCACCTTCTGGTTCGAGCCCTGGGGCCGCTCCGGCGTGCACAAGGGCATCGATATCTTCGCCAAACTCGGCACGCCGGTGCACTCCGCAAGCTATGGCGTGGTGCTGTTTCGCGGCGAGGTCGAGTTGGGTGGCAAGGTTATCGTCGCCTTGGGACCGAAATGGCGCGTTCATTACTACGCTCACCTGCAAACTATCGACGTCTATCCAGGCCAGCCCCTACTGGCTGGCAGTGCGCTCGGTTCAGTCGGCGACAGCGGCAACGCCCGAGGCAAGCCTGCACATTTGCACTACTCCATCGTTAGTCTGTTGCCGCTGCCCTGGCGCGTAGATGAGTCGACTCAGGGTTGGAAGAAGATGTTCTACCTTGACCCCGGTTCGGTTCTACAGCCTCGTTGAGCGACTACGGGCTGCATAAGCAAAGCGTCATTCCCCTACGACTTTCAGCGTGCCGGCATATTCGCCCTACGTCGACTCGCGCTTGACTGGAAAGCTTCGTTAGGTTTTGATTCGCGCCATTATCTTTCGAATCGAAACTTAAGCATGTCGAAGCGCAATACGCCGCAACGTCGCCATACCATTCTTGCCCTGCTCGCCGAGCAGGGCGAGGTGAGCGTGGATGAGTTGTCGAAAGCCTTCGCCACTTCCGAAGTGACCATTCGCAAGGATCTCGCCGCCCTGGAAAAGAGCGGCCTGCTGTTGCGCCGCTATGGCGGTGCGGTGCCCATGCCCCAGGAGCTGATCGGTGAGGCGGCGCAGGCGCTCTCGCCCTACAAGCTGGCC
>JBFHPI010000354.1:0-3783 GCA_041592855.1 Pseudomonas sp. | reverse complement strand
GGCAAGCTGATCATCACCCCGCCCAAGGGCAGCCCGTTCAAGACCCAGGACAGCGCCATTATCGGCAACACCTGCCTGTATGGCGCCACCGGCGGCAAACTGTTCGCTGCCGGTACTGCCGGTGAGCGTTTCGCCGTGCGCAACTCCGGCGCCCACGCCGTGGTGGAAGGCACCGGCGACCACTGCTGCGAGTACATGACCGGCGGCTTCGTCTGCGTGCTGGGCAAGACCGGCTACAACTTCGGTTCCGGCATGACCGGCGGTTTCGCCTACGTGCTGGACCTGGACAACAGCTTCTATGATCGGGTCAACCACGAACTGGTGGAGATCCAGCGGATCAACAACGAAGCGATGGAGGCCTACCGCAACCATCTGCATAACGTGCTCGCCGAGTACGTGGCGGAGACGGCCAGCGAGTGGGGCAGCCATCTGCTGGAGAACCTGGACGACTACCTGCGCAAGTTCTGGCTGGTCAAGCCCAAGGCCGCCAGCTTGAAGTCGCTGCTGTCCAGCACCCGGGCCAATCCGCAATAAAAGCCGCTGTGCGGCAAGCCCGAGCGCCAGGCGCCGGGCTTGCCGAAACCCCAGATTGTCTTGCCGCCTGAAGCGTGATGCCTGAGGCTGCTGTAAAGAGGTTTGCTATGACTGAACGTCTGAATAACGACTTCCAGTTCATCGAAGTCGGGCGCAAAGACCCGAAGAAGAAACTGCTGCGCCAGCGCAAGAAGGAATTCGTCGAGATCTACGACAACTTCAAGCCGGCCCAGGCTGCCGACCAGGCCCACCGTTGCCTAGGCTGCGGCAACCCCTATTGCGAATGGAAGTGCCCGGTGCACAACTTCATTCCCAACTGGCTCAAGCTGGTGTCCGAGGGCAATATCCTCGCCGCCGCCGAGCTCAGCCACCAGACCAACACCCTGCCGGAAGTCTGCGGCCGCGTGTGCCCGCAGGACCGTCTGTGCGAGGGTGCCTGCACCCTGAATGACGGCTTCGGCGCGGTGACCATCGGCTCGGTAGAGAAGTACATCACCGACACAGCCTTCGCCATGGGCTGGCGCCCGGATATGTCCAAGGTCAAACCGACTGGCAAGCGCGTTGCCGTTATCGGTGCCGGCCCGGCGGGCCTGGGCTGCGCCGACGTGCTGGTGCGCAATGGCGTAACCCCGGTGGTGTTCGACAAGAACCCGGAAATCGGCGGCCTGCTGACTTTCGGCATTCCCGAGTTCAAGCTGGAAAAGACCGTGCTGAGCAATCGCCGCGAAGTCTTTACCGGCATGGGCATCGAGTTCCGCCTGAACACCGAGATCGGCAAGGACGTGACCATGCAGCAGCTGCTGGATGAGTACGATGCCGTCTTTATGGGCATGGGCACCTACACCTATATGAAGGGCGGCTTCCCCGGTGAAGACCTGCCGGGCGTCACCGATGCCCTGGACTTCCTGATCGCCAACGTCAACCGCAACCTAGGTTTCGAGAAGTCTCCCGAGGACTTTATCGACATGAAGGGCAAGCGCGTGGTGGTACTCGGCGGTGGTGACACGGCGATGGACTGCAACCGCACCTCCATTCGTCAGGGCGCCAAGAGCGTGACGTGCGCCTACCGCCGCGACCAGGAAAACATGCCGGGTTCGCGCAAGGAAGTGAAGAACGCCAAGGAAGAGGGGGTGAAGTTCCTGTTCAATCGCCAGCCCATTGCCATCGTTGGCGAGGACAAGGTTGAAGGCGTCAAGGTGGTGGAAACCCGCCTCGGTGAGCCGGATGCCCGTGGCCGCCGCAGCCCCGAGCCGATTCCCGGTTCCGAGGAAATCATTCCGGCCGATGCCGTGCTGATCGCCTTCGGCTTCCGCCCAAGCCCGGCGCCCTGGTTCACGGATTTCAAGATCGAAACCGACAGCCAGGGCCGCGTGGTGGCGCCGGAGCAAAGTCAGTTCAAGCACCAGACCAGCAACCCGAAGATCTTCGCCGGTGGCGATATGGTGCGCGGTTCCGACCTGGTGGTGACGGCGATCTTCGAGGGGCGCAATGCCGCCGAAGGCATCCTGGATTACCTCGGCGTCTGATTGGCCTTGTACCTGCGCGACTGCGGCTTGTAGTCGCGCGGGTCGATGGCGAAACTCTCCAGGCGTGAACGCAAGGTTGTCGGCTTGAGTTCCAGCAACCGCGCCGCGCCATCCTTTCCCGATATCTTGCCGGCGCAGGCGGTTAATGCGGCGATCAGGTTATCGCGCATTTGCCGGCGTTGTTCACCCTGGGTGAGGATGCGGCTGTCCTGATCGGCGGCCTGTGCTGCCACAGGCGCAGGGCTTGCGTCATTGGGCAGATCCAGGCGCAGGCGTGTGCTGGG
This sequence comes from Pseudomonas sp., assembly GCA_041592855.1. Classification (GTDB taxonomy): domain Bacteria; phylum Pseudomonadota; class Gammaproteobacteria; order Pseudomonadales; family Pseudomonadaceae; genus Aquipseudomonas. The sequence continues at coordinate 1,439 of JBFHPI010000354.1, read as the reverse complement.
TGAGATGATCACGGCGCGCTCAATCAGATTCTCCAGTTCGCGGATATTGCCGGGCCATGAATAGGCCTGCAGGCGCTGGATATCGGCCAGGCGCAGGCTGGGTTGCGGACGGTTCAACTTGCGGCAGACCCTGTCGAGAAAGTGCTGGGCCAGGGCCGGGATATCCTCCGAGCGCTGGCGCAATGGCGCCGACTCGATGGGAAAGACGTTGAGGCGAAAGTACAGGTCTTCGCGAAAGCGGCCTGCCCGCACTTCCTGGCGCAGGTCGCGGTTGGTGGCGGCGATCACGCGCACGTCCACCAGGCGTGTGCGGTTGTCGCCGACCCGTTCCAGTTGCTGCTCCTGCAGCACGCGCAGCAGCTTGCTCTGCAGCTCCAGGGGGATTTCGCCGACCTCGTCGAGAAACAAAGTGCCGCCATCGGCCAGTTCGAAGCGCCCGACCCGGTCATTCAGCGCGCCGGTAAAGGCGCCGCGGATATGGCCGAAGAACTCGCTCTCGAACAGTTCGCGCGGCACCGCCGCGCAATTGACCCGGATCAGCGGTCGGCTGCAGCGACCGCTGTTGTCGTGAATGGCACGAGCGATCAGCTCCTTGCCGGTACCCGATTCGCCGGTGATCAGCACATTGGCGCCGGTGGGGGCGACCAGTTCGATCTGACGGATCACCTGCTGCATGGCGGCGCTGCGGCCGACCAGGTTGTGCTGCGCGTACTCGCCCCGTATCTCCTCTTGTAAATAGGCGTTTTCCAGCTCCAGGCGCTGCTTGAGCTGTTGCACTTCGCTCAGGGCCTGGCGCAGACGCCGTTCGCTTTCCAGGCGTTCGCTGATATCGCGAAACACCACCACCGCGCCGACCAGTTCACCGTCGTCGCGCAACGGTGTGCTGGTGTATTCCACCGGGATGGGCTTGCCATCCTTGTTCCAGAAAAACTCGTCGGAAACCTGGTGCACTTCGCCGTCATTGAAGGCCGCGTAGATCGGGCAGGCGTGACCGTCATAGGGGCTGCCATCGGGGTGATGGTGGTGGATCAGGTCATGGATGTTGTGGCCGATCAGGTCCTCGGCGCGCCAGCCGAGAATGCGCTCGGCGGCCGGGTTGACGAAGGTGGTTTCACCCTTGCGGTTAACACCGTAGATGCCTTCGCCAGCAGCGCCGAGAATCAGCTGATTCTGCCGCTCGAACTGCAGGAAGATGCGTTCCACCCCTTGCCACTCCAGCAAGCCCCGACGCTGGTAGCGCTCGGCCTCGGCCAGCCCGCGCAGGCTTTCCAGTTGCGGGCGCTCCTGAATCAATAGGCCTAGCAGCGGACCGGCAGGGTGATGCAGATGGCTGCCGCTGATCTCCACATCCAGCTGCTGGCCTTCGCGCGTCAGCAGGCCCAGGCCGTCACGCCAGGCCTGGCCGCGCACCTGGACCTCCTCGGTAAAGGTCACCAGCG
>JBFHPI010000353.1:0-3799 GCA_041592855.1 Pseudomonas sp. | reverse complement strand
GGCAGGCGAGGTGCGTGATTTTCTCGCGACACGCCTGCGGCGTGGCGACTCGCAGTTGTTTCTCGCCCTGGACGATAGAGGTCAGGGGCAGGGCTTTGTGCAGCTCTATCCCTTTTTTGCCTCGTTGGCGTTGCGCCCGGCCTGGCTCCTCAGCGATCTGTATGTCAGCCCTGCTGTTCGTCGCCAGGGTGTCGGCGAGGCGCTGATGCAAGCTGCGCGGGAGCATGCGCTGGGCACGGGTGCCTGCGGTTTGCAGTTGGAGACGGCACGGGGCAATCTGGCCGCACAGGCCCTCTACGAACGCCTTGGTTATGTGCGTGACGAGGTGTTCTATACCTACTGGCTGGCGCTCGACTGAGCGCCTCACAAGGAGCTGTCTATGGATCATCTGGTATTGACGGTTATCGCCCAGGATCAGCCGGGGCTGGTGGAGCGCATCGCTCAATGTGTCAGTGAACACGGTGGCAACTGGCTGGAAAGCCGCATGGCGCGCATGGCCGGGCAATTCGCCGGCATTCTGCGGGTGGAGGTGGCCCAGGCGGCCCACGCCGATCTGGTGGCCGCCCTGGATGGCCTGCAGACCCGGGGCATTCGGGTGCTGGTGGCGCCGGGTGGTGAAGCGCCGACCCAGGTCTGGCAGGAAATTCGTCTGGAGCTGGTGGGTAATGATCGGCCCGGGATCGTGCGGGATATCACTCGCCTGCTCAGCAGTCATGGGGTCAATCTGGAAAGCCTGAACACCGAGGTGTTGCCGGCGCCCATGAGTGGTGAGCTGCTGTTCCGTGCCGAGGCCCTGCTGGCGGTGCCGCAGGGCTTGAGCCTGGAGGCCCTTCAGGGGCACCTGGAGACCCTGGCCGATGACCTGATGGTGGAACTTAAGCTGCACAGCGAGGCTTGATTCAGATTTATCCACGCGGTCTGTGGATAAGGCTGTGCGTAGCGTGAGGAGCCCCGGAGCACGGCATAGTGCCCCGGGGCTTTTTGCTAAGTGGTTGGAAATTAAGCAGTTACCGCACTGTTTTGCACAAAGGCCGGGGATGCTTCTGTGGATAAAACGGGGGTAACTGGCTGCAGCCCAGGTGCTGCGCCCGCTGCGTCTTGTTGGTCGTTTTTTATACAGCCTGGCGTTTGCGCTGCTTGAACTCAGTAGGGTGCGCTGTGCGCCCCTGTGATTGGCCGCCAGCCTCGGTGCGCACAGCGCACCCTACCCATTGGTTTTCTGGGTGTGGCCCCCGGCAGCCTGGCGTTTGCGCAGGCTTAGCCAGGCATCCAGGCTGTACAGGGCCAGGCCGGCCCAGATGCAGATAAAGGCCAGCAGCGTACTGGGCGCGAAGTGCTCGCCAAACAGGAAGATCGCCTGCAGCAGCACCAGGGTCGGCGCCAGATACTGCAGGAAACCCAGGGTGGTGTAGGGCAGGTGGCGGGCGGCGGCGTTAAAGCATACCAGCGGCACCAGGGTTATCGGGCCGGCGGCGATCAGCCAGAGGGCCTGGGGCGTGTTCCAGAATTCGGTCTGGGTGCTCAGCGCTGCCGGGTGCAGGAGCAACCAGCCCAGCGCCAGGGGCAACAGCAGCCAGGTTTCCACCACCAGGCCGGGTAGGGCGGCGACCGGTGCCTGCTTGCGGATCAGCCCGTAGAAACCGAAGGTCAGGGCCAGTACCAGGGATACCCAGGGCAGGCTGCCCAGCTGCCACACCTGCTGCGCCACACCCAAGGCGGCCAGCCCGACCGCCAGCCACTGCAGGCGGCGCAGGCGCTCGCCGAGAATCAGCATGCCGAGCAACACATTGATCAACGGATTGATGTAATAGCCCAGGCTGGCTTCGAGCATGCGTTCGTTGTTCACTGCCCACACATACACCAGCCAGTTGCTGGCGATCAGCACGCCGCTGGCCGCCAGTACGGCCAGGCGCCGGGGGTTGTCATGCAGTTCGCGCAGCCAGCCGGGGTGCTTCCACACCAGCAACAACAGCGCACCGAACAGCGCCGACCAGAGCGCCCGGTGGACGATGATCTCCAGCGCCGGGACCTGCTCGATCAGCTTGAAGTACAGCGGGAACAGGCCCCAGATAATGTAGGCGGTCAGGCCGAGAAGATACCCGCGCCGCGGGTTGGCGGTGGCCATGGAGAGTCCTTGCTTGGGCTGCTGGCTAAAGGCCTGGAATTCTAGTCGGCGCGCTATGGAGTTGTCTGGATGGGCAGGTTTTTCTAAGGTGACAAACGTAGCCTGGCTGTAAAAAAGACGTTACACAGGGCTGGGCAACTGTAGTGGTCTTTCTGCAGGAGCCCGCTTGCTGGTGATCCTGTTAGTCCGCTGATCGCCAGCAAGCAGGCGCCTGCAGGTAAAGCATAAGGCTACGTACCCATTCAGCGTTGCCTGGGTAATCGAGAGCGATCGGCACTATTTACCCAGGCTGGAATCAGTAGGGTGCGCTGTGCGCACCGACTCAGACAACAGATTGCTGGTGTGCACGGCGCACCCTACGGCGTTGGCTTCTAGAACAGCCGCAGCGGTTCTTCATCCAGCGCCGACAGTTGCTCGCGCAGGATCAGGATTTGCTCGCCCCAGTAACGTTCGCTGCCGAACCAGGGAAAGCTGATGGGGAAGGCCGGGTCGTCCCAGCGTCTTGCCAGCCAGGCGCTGTAGTGCATCAGGCGCAGGCTGCGCAGGCCTTCGATCAGGGGCAGTTCGCGGGGATTGAAGTCGTGAAATTCCTGGTAGCCGTCCATCAGCTCGGACAGCTGGCCGAGGCGCTCGTGGCGCTCGCCGGCCAGCATCATCCACAGATCCTGCACCGCCGGGCCCATGCGGCAGTCGTCCAGGTCGACCATATGGAAGGTGTCGTCGCGGCACAGCAGGTTGCCGGGGTGACAGTCACCGTGCAGGCGGATGGCCTGCACCGGATTGTTGGTGAACAGGCTGTCCAGGCGCTTGAGCAGATCGCGCGCCACCGACTCGTAGGCCGGCAGCAGGCTGCGCGGAATAAAGCCGCCATCGAGCAGGGTGGCCAGGGATTCGTGACCGAAGTTTTCGACTGCCAGCGCCTCGCGATGGGCGAAGGGCTTGAGTGAGCCCACGGCATGCAGGCGGCCGAGCAGCTGGCCGAGGCGGTACAGCTGATCCAGATTGCCCGGCTCCGGCGCCCGACCGCCACGGCGAGGGAACAGGGCAAAGCGGAAGCCGGCGTGTTCGAACAGGGTTTCGCCATCGCGTACCAGCGGCGCCACCACCGGCACTTCGCACTCGGCCAGCTCGAAGCTGAAGCTGTGCTCCTCGCGAATCGCCGCGTCAGACCAGCGCTCGGGGCGGTAGAACTTGGCGATCAGCGGCGTCTCATCCTCGATACCCACCTGGTAGACGCGGTTCTCATAGCTGTTCAGCGCCAGCACGCGGGCATCACTGAGGTAGCCGATGCTCTCCACGGCATCCAGCACCAGGTCGGGTGTGAGTGCGGCAAAGGGATGGGACATGGGCAACTCCGGGTGAGGGGCGCCGAGTGTAGCGCTAATCCCCCGGTTTGGGCGTGCGCGCCAGGCAATACACATCCACCCGTGCCGCGCCGGCATCCCGCCGCAGGCGGGCCAGGCGTTCGGCGGTGGCGCCGGTGGTCAGCACATCGTCGACCAGGGCCAGATGCAGGCCCTCCATATGACTGCCGGGGGCGAGGGTAAAAGCGTGGCGCAGATTGCGCTTGCGCGTGGCGGCGTCCAGTTGCTGTTGCGCCGGGGTGTCGATCACCCGCTGCAGGCCATGCGGGTGCAGGGGTAAGTCAAGCTGTTGGCTTAACCACTGGGCCAG
>JBFHPI010000352.1:0-3813 GCA_041592855.1 Pseudomonas sp. | reverse complement strand
TTGACCCGGTTGATCTCCGTGCCCAGGTACTCCCAGACCACCCGGGTGCAGGCCGGGGTGCGCAGGTCGCCGCTGGAGACACCGGTCTTGAGCCCGTTGAGGCGGGTGATACGGCTCTTGTAGCTGGGGATGAGAATGGTCTGGCTCATCTCGTTGCCGGTCAGCGACTCGTAGTCCACCAGAAACAACCGATCCTGCAGGTAGAAGGCCGCCCCCAGGTAGCGGCAGCGTACCCAGTCCTCGGCCTTGCCACTGTCGGCGCGGGACGGCTCCTGGCGCTCCTGACGCTCGAACAGGTAGCTACCGCGTTCCTCCCGCAGCTGCACCAGCGACAGCAGGATCTGCCCCGGCACCGACATGCAGTTGGAGTACTCGAAGTAGTAGCCGCAGTAACGCTCCAGGCTGCGCGAGTGTTCGCTGAGGGGCTGGAACAGCTCCAGCAGCGGGTCGAGCCGGGGCCGCGCGCCCTGGCCACTGCGGGCACCGATCAGCTCGGCAAACTGCTCCTGCGGCAGGCTCAGCTCATAGGCTTCGACCCCGAAGAAATCGCAGATGCGCTTGAGGTTATGGGCGGTGGGCCGGCTCTGCCCGGCCAGGTAGCGATTGAACTGGGCGCGGTTGATCGCCAGCGTCCGACACACCTCGGCGATGGAGCGGTAGTGGCTGCACAGCAGCTTGAGGTTGGGGCCGAAGTGATCGGACATATGACCATTCCAAATGACGCAGGTGACGCGATTCTAGCATCAACTCGCGCCAGTTCGCCGCGACCTGCGAAATTGCCTGAGCCAGGCGCCTTGGCCAACTATTCGAGCCCCGCATTCATTCCCACCAGAACAACAAGAGAGACTCGCCTGCCATGCTCGATATTCTCAATGACCTGATCTGGAGCAAGTTGCTGATCGTGATGCTGATCGGCCTTGGTCTGTACTTCACCCTCGCCTCGCGTTTCGTCCAGTTCCGCTACTTCGGCCGCATGTTTCGTATCTTCAGCGAAGCCTTCCAGCGCCAGCCTGGCCAGCTCAGCTCGTTCCAGGCGCTGATGCTGTCGGTGGCCGGCCGCGTTGGTGCTGGCAATATCGCCGGAGTCTCGGTGGCGATCATGCTCGGTGGCCCCGGCGCGATCTTCTGGATGTGGATCGTGGCCCTGGTCGGCATGGCCACCAGCTACTTCGAGTGCTCCCTGGCCCAGCTGTACAAGCGCCGCGAAGCGGACGGCAGCTACCGTGGCGGCCCGGCTTTCTATATCCAGCACGGCCTCGGCCAGCGCTGGCTGGGCATTGTGGTGTCGATCCTGCTGCTGGTGACCTTCGGCTTCGGCTTCAACGCCGTACAGTCCTACACCGTGGCCAGCTCGCTGCATGACACCTTCGGCCTGCCGACCTATATCAGCGGCCTGGCGCTCACCGCGGTGATCGGCCTGATCATCTTCGGCGGCATCCAGCGTATCGCCAAATTCGCCGACGTGCTGGTGCCGGTGATGGCCTTCGCCTATATCGCCATGGCCCTGGTGGTGATCGGTCTGAATATCGAGGCGGTGCCGGCCACCCTGGCGCTGATCGTCAAGAGTGCCTTCGGTCTGGAACCGGCCTTTGCCGGCGGTATCGGCGCGGCCATCATCATGGGCGTCAAGCGCGGCCTGTTCTCCAACGAAGCCGGCCTGGGCAGCGCACCCAACGTGGCGGCGGTGGCCGAGGTCAAGCACCCGGTGGCCCAGGGCATCGTGCAGTCGCTCAGCGTGTTTATCGACACCATTATCCTGTGCAGCAGCACCGCCCTGATCATCCTGCTGTCGGGCGTGTATCAGCCGGGCACCGAGATGGCCGGCGTGGTGCTGACCCAGACCGCCGTGGCCAGCGTGGTCGGCGAGTGGGGCCGGGTGTTTGTCAGCATCGCCCTGCTGCTGTTCGTCTTCACCACCCTGATCTACAACTACTACCTGGGTGAAAACGCCCTGGGTTTCTTCAGCCAGAAGCGCGGCCCGGTAATGACCTACCGCGTGCTGGTGGTGGCCCTGGTGCTGTGGGGCTCGGTGCAGGATCTGGGGACGGTGTTCGCCTTCGCCGACGTGACCATGGGCCTGTTGGCCATCGCCAACCTGATCGCACTGGCCCTGCTGTTCAAGGTCGGCCTGCGCCTGATGCGCGACTATGACCGGCAGATCAAGGCCGGCATCGAGTCGCCGGTGCTGGACGCCAAGCAGTTCGCCGACCTGGATCTGGACCCGAGCGTCTGGGGCAGCCAGAACGGCCAAGCGGCCGAGCCGGATCGCGCGGAAATCGGCAACAGCGTCTATCAGCGGTAAGCTGGACGTCGGTCGTCATAAAACAGGGGGCTTCGGCCCCCTGTTTTTTAATCAGATAACGCACAAGAGACTTTTCCCATGAGTTGCACAAAACTCCTGGTGCTCTACACCGGCGGTACCATCGGCATGCAGGCCAGCGCCAGTGGCCTGGCCCCGGCCTCCGGTTTCGAGGCGCGGCTGCGTGCCCGTCAGGCCGAGGAAAACCGGCCACTGCCCGAGTGGATCTTCCGCGAGCTGCTGCCACCCATCGACAGCGCCAATATGAACCAGCACAACTGGCTGGCCATGGTCGCGGCCATTCGCGCCGGCATCGAACAGGACGGCTGCGATGCCGTGCTGCTGCTGCACGGCACCGACACCCTGGCCTATAGCGCCGCCGCCCTGAGCTTTCTCCTGCTCGGCCTCAATGTGCCCGTGGTGCTGACCGGCTCGATGCTGCCGGCCGGAGCCGAAGGCAGCGATGCCTGGGGCAACCTGTTCGGTGCCATGGCCGCGCTGCAGGGCGGCCTCGAGCCCGGCGTGCGCCTGTATTTCAATGGCAAGCTGCTGCACGGCGCGCGGGTCAGCAAGCTGCGCAGCGATGCCTTCGACGCCTTCGTTGAGCTGCCGCGCCAGCGCCAGGGCCAGCGCGCCGAGCAGACCCCCCTGCAGATCGACTACAGCCAGAAACGCCAGCCGGTCAATCTGGCCGTGCTGCCGCTCTACCCGGGTATCCAGGCCGCCCAGGTGCGCGCCCTGCTGGATAGCGGCGCGCAGGGCCTGCTGCTGGAGTGCTACGGCAGCGGCACCGGGCCGGCGGACGATGCCGAACTGCTAGGCGCACTCAAGGCCGCCCATGAGCGCGGCGTGGTGCTGGCCGCCATCAGCCAGTGCCCCCATGGCCATATCGAGTTCGGCGTGTATGCCGCCGGCAGCGCCCTGGCCAGTGCCGGCCTGGTCAGCGGCGGCGGCATGACCCGCGAAGCGGCCGTGGGCAAGCTGTTCGCCCTGCTCGGTGCCGGCCTGAGCCAGACCGAGGTGGAACACTGGTTTGCCCTGGACCTGTGTGGCGAACGCGCCGATTGAAGCCTGCGCCCTTGCAGCTAGGCTGTAAGGATCAGCCACCCAACAGAGGAGAATTGCCATGCCCGTGCGCATTCCCGTCGAGATACGCCCGATCACGAATGCCGACCACGCTGCCTGGCTGCCGCTCTGGCAGGGCTATCAGCGTTTCTATATGACCGAGATCGACACCGCCACCAGCGACACCACCTGGCAGCGCTTTCTCGACCCCGCCGAGCCGATGCATGCCGCCCTGGCCTGGCACGAAGGCCAGCCCATCGGCCTGGTGCACTGGATCTACCACCGCTCCACCTGGACAGTAGGCGACTACTGCTACCTGCAGGACCTGTTTATCGCCAAGGATGTGCGCAGCAGTGGCGCCGGCCGCCAACTGATCGAGCACGTCTACCAGGCCGCCCGTGCCCATGGCTGCTCACGCACCTACTGGCTGACCCACGAGAGCAACAGCC
>JBFHPI010000351.1:0-3831 GCA_041592855.1 Pseudomonas sp. | reverse complement strand
GGGTGAACTCTATGGTGTGGGCAATGCGCGGGGCCGGCGCCTGCCGCTGATCCAGGTGCCCACCACCGCCGGCACCGGCTCGGAGGTAACCCCCATTGCCATCGTCACCACCGGCGAGACCAGCAAGATGGGTGTGGTCTCGCCGCTGCTGCTGCCGGATCTGGCCCTGCTCGACGCCGATTTGACCCTCGGCCTGCCGCCGGCGGTGAGCGCCGCCACTGGCATCGATGCCATGGTGCATGCCATCGAGGCCTATACCAGCGCGCTGAAGAAGAACCCGCTGTCCGACCTGCTGGCCCGGGAGGCCTTGCGTCTGCTGGCGGCCAATCTGGATAGGGTGGTGCAGGACGGATCGGATCGCGATGCGCGTCAGGCCATGCTGCTCGGCGCCTGCCTGGCCGGCCAGGCCTTTGCCAACGCGCCGGTGGCAGCGGTGCATGCGTTGGCCTATCCGCTGGGCGGGCACTGCCATATTCCCCATGGGCTGTCCAACGCCCTGGTGCTGCCCCAGGTGCTGGCCTTTAACGCGCCGGTGGCCGCGCCGCTGTATGCCGAGCTGGCGCCGCTGGTGCTGGGGACGCAGCTGCGCGCCGGTGATGCCTTGGCGCAGACCGAGCAACTGATCGAAGCGCTGGCCGGCTTCAGCCTGCGCAGCGGCTTGCCCACGCGCCTGCGCGATGCCGGTGTGCCGGAGGCCTTGTTGCCGACCCTGGCCGCGGACGCCATGCTGCAACAGCGCCTGCTGGTCAATAACCCCCGTGAAATCAACCAGGAGCAGGCCCTGGCCATCTACCAGGCGGCCTATTGAAACGAGATTGCCGTTGCTGCGCACAGCGCACCCAAAGCGTGCCATCCCTGCCATAGGGTGCGCCGCGCGCGCCGAGATAACCCAAGGACTATCGATGAGCCAACCCCAACATCTGCGCGGCGACTACCGCCACTTCCAGCCGATCACCACGCGCTGGCACGACAACGACCTCTATGGCCACGTCAATAACGTCACCTACTACAGCTACTTCGACAGCGCGGTGAACACCTACCTGATCGAGGTCGGCGGCCTGGATATCCACAACGGCGAGGTGGTGGGTTTTGTGGTCAGTTCGGCGTGCGACTACTTCGCCTCCATCGCCTTTCCCGAGGCCATCGAGGTGGGCCTGCGCGTCGGCAAACTGGGCAATAGCTCGGTGCAGTACGAGCTGGCGGTGTTCAAGGCGGGGGAGGAAGAGGCCTGCGCGGCGGGGCGCTTTGTGCATGTCTTTGTCGACCGTGCCAGCAACCGCCCGGTCTGCATTCCCGAGCGCTTGCGGGCAGCGCTGGCGCTACTGCAGGGCTAAGCAGACAAGCCGCCCGGGTGGCGGCTTGTTGCGGGGTTAGTGACGTTTGTACTTCTTGTATTTCTTGTGCTTTTTGCCGTGATAGTGGTGATGGTGAGTGCTGGCCCGGCGGTTATCGCCCGCGTATTCATTGGCCAGGGCCCCGCCGGCCGCGCCCCCCAGGCCGGCACCCAGGGTCGAGCCGGTGCTGCCGGCCACCTGGCCACCCAGTACCGAACCACCGGCGGCGCCCAGACCGCCACCCAGGGCCGCTTCGGTCTTGTTGCCGTCGCGGGCGGTAATCACCCCGCCGGCCGCGCCACCCAGGCCGGCACCGATAGCCGCACCGGTGCTGCCGCCGACCTGCTGGCCAATCACATTACCCAGGGCGCCGCCCAGGCCGCTGCCGATGGCCACCTTGGTGCTGTCGCCGGCCTGGGCCAGGGGCACCAGGCAGCTCAGGGTCAGGGCTCCGATCATCACTGCACGCATCTGTGTTTCCTCGAAAAGCTCAGTATCGATAGCCACTTAGATGCGTCGGCCGGGGAAAATTCCCACCGCCAGCGTGGCCTGTGCCGGGATTGTGATGGATGACGCAGAAGCCACTTACAGGCCCTGCAGCAGGGCCTGGTAGTCCTCAACTGCAGCGAACTCCTCGGTGTCCTTGGGGGCGGCCTGGCTATCCGGTTGGCGCACGGCGAGGAGCTGGGCGACACCAAATCGTGCGGCGCTGCGCAGGATCGGCAGGCTGTCATCGATAAACAGGCTGCGCGCCGGGTCGAAGGGACAGTCCTGGCGCAGGGCGTGCCAGAACTGCTGGTCTTCCTTGGGGAAACCGTAGTCATGGGAGCTGATCAGGCGATCGAAATAGGGGGCCAGTTCGATGCGCTCCAGCTTCAGCGACAGCGAATCGCGGTGGGCATTGGTGATCAGCAGCACCTGCTTGCCGGCGGCGCGGATGGCCTGAATAAAGAGGTCGGCATCCGGACGCAGGGCAATCAGATGAGCCACCTCGCGCTTCAGGTCGCGGATCGACAGATTGAGCTCGCGACTCCAGAAATCCGTGCAGTACCAGTTGAGGGTGCCGGCATGCTCGCGGAACAGCGGCAGCAATTCGGCTTCGGCCAGTGCCTGGCTGACGCCGTGGTGCTCGGCATAACGCCGGGGCAGGTGTTTGAGCCAGAAGTGGTTGTCGAAATGCAGGTCGAGCAACGTGCCGTCCATATCCAGCAGCACGGTGTCGATGGTGTTCCAGGGCAGGAGCATGGCAGTTTTTCCGATCGGGGTGTGCGCAGGGTCGCGCTTCGCAACGCGCTCGTCGTGATCGCGCAATCTGTGCCGGGGATAATTCGACCAGCCGCGCTATGATAACCCGCCAAGAGCCTGTTAAAGCCCTGCCCTGGAGCCGCCCATGCGTGAGAAACCCACCGTGCTCGCCCGCACAATCGTCGCCAGTAGCCGCCTGTTTCGGGTCGAGGAACTGCAGTTGCGCTTCACTAACGGTGTGGAACGTACCTATGAGCGCCTGGCGAGCCGTGGCGTCGGTTATGGCGCGGTGATGGTGGTGGCGATGCGCGATGCCGAGCACGCCCTGCTGGTGGAGGAATACTGCGCGGGCACCGACGACTACCAGCTGTCGCTGCCCAAGGGCCTGATCGAACCGGGTGAGGACGTGCTGGTGGCGGCCAACCGTGAACTCAAGGAAGAGGCCGGCTTTGGTGCCTGGCATCTGGAGCACCTGACCGAGTTGAGCCTGTCACCGGGCTATATGAGCCAGAAAATTCAGGTGGTGTTGGCTTGGGATCTGTACGAGGAACGCTTGCCCGGCGATGAGCCCGAGCCGATGCGCGTCGATAGGGTTAATCTGCGCGAGCTGTCCAGCCTCACCCAGCACCCCCAGTTCAGCGAGGGGCGTGCCCTGGCGGCCCTCTATCTGGCCCGAGACCTTTTGATTCAGCGTGGAGCCTTTAGTCTGTGAGCCAATCCCCGATATCCAGCCATCCTCTGCTGCCTGCTGTAATCGACCTGGTGCGCCAGGCCGGCACCGCCATCCTGCCGCACTGGCGCAATGATGTGAGGGTAAGCGAGAAGGCCGATGCCTCGCCGGTGACCGCCGCCGATATGGCCGCCCATCATATTCTCGATGCCGGCCTGGTGGCCCTCGATCCGAGTATCCCGGTGCTGTCCGAAGAAGCAGCAGACATTCCCCTGGCAACCCGGGCGCAGTGGTCGCGCTGGTGGCTGGTGGACCCGCTGGATGGCACCAAGGAGTTTATTGCAGGTTCAGAGGAGTTCACCGTAAATGTGGCGCTGATTGAGCAGGGGCAGGTGGTCTTTGGTGTGGTTGGCATCCCGGCCAGCGGTCGCTGTTATTACGGTGGCGCCGGTCTGGGTGCCTGGCGAGTGGAGGCGGGCGCTGAGCCCCAGGCCATAGGCGTGCGCCTGGCGCCGGAGGAGGCCTTTACCCTGGTGGCCAGCCGGCGCCATTCCAGCCCGGCCCAGGAGCGGCTGCTGGAGG
>JBFHPI010000350.1:0-3846 GCA_041592855.1 Pseudomonas sp. | reverse complement strand
TTCCAGCACAAAGCGCGAAAGAATGCGCCCGCCCTGCTTGGTGTGAGTCACTTCCGGGTGGAACTGGACGCCGTAGTAGTGGCGAGTGTCGTCGCTCATGGCGGCGATCGGGCAGCTCGGCGTGCTGGCCAGGATATGGAAGCCTTCCGGCAGGCGGGTGACCTTGTCACCGTGACTCATCCACACGTCGAGCCCGAGCACGCCGTCGGCGTCGACATGATCCTCAATGCCGGCCAGCAGCTGGCTCTTGCCGACTACATCGACCCGGGCATAACCGAACTCGCGCAGGTTTGAACCTTCCACCTTGCCGCCCAGCTGTTCGGCCATGGTCTGCATGCCGTAGCAGATACCCAGCACCGGCACGCCCAGATCGAACACCGCCTGCGGCGCACGCGGGCTATCGGCTTCGTGCACCGACTCCGGGCCACCGGCGAGGATGATGCCGCGCGGGGCAAAGGCGCGGATGTCGTCGTCGCTCATATCCCAGGGATGCAGTTCGCAATAGACGCCAATTTCGCGCACGCGGCGAGCGATCAGCTGGGTGTACTGGGAGCCGAAGTCCAGAATCAGGATGCGGTGGGCGTGGATATCTTGATGAGCCATGGCCATTTCTCGTGGGTATTCACAAATAACTCGGGGCTGCCCTGCAAAACAGCGACAGCCCCGCGCCTCAGATCAGCTGATCAGCAATCAACCGACGCGGTAGTTCGGCGCTTCCTTGGTGATCTGCACGTCATGGACGTGCGACTCAGCCATACCGGCGCCAGTGATCCGCACAAACTCGGGTTTGGTACGCATCTCGTCGATGGTGGCGCAACCGGTATAGCCCATGGAGGCGCGCAGGCCGCCCATCAGCTGATGGACGATGGCACTCATGGCACCCTTGTAGGGTACGCGGCCTTCGATACCTTCCGGCACCAGTTTCTCGGCACCGGCGGAGGAGTCCTGGAAGTAGCGATCCGAGGAGCCCTGGGCCTGAGCCATGGCGCCCAGCGAGCCCATGCCGCGGTAGGCCTTGTAGGAACGGCCCTGGAACAGCTCGACCTCACCCGGCGCCTCTTCGGTACCGGCCAGCATGGAGCCGATCATCACGGCAGAAGCGCCAGCGACAATGGCCTTGGACAGGTCACCGGAGAAGCGGATGCCACCATCGGCGATCAGCGGCACACCCGTACCCGCCAGTGCGGCGGCCACGTTGGCCACGGCAGAAATCTGCGGCACGCCGACACCGGCGACGATACGGGTGGTGCAGATAGAGCCTGGACCGATACCCACCTTGACGCCGTCAGCGCCGGCTTCGACCAACGCCTTGGCGGCGTCACCGGTGGCGATGTTGCCGCCGATCACCTGGACCTCGGGGAAATTGTCCTTGACCCAACGCACTCGGTCGATCACGCCTTTGGAATGGCCGTGGGCGGTGTCGACGATAATCACGTCCACGCCAGCGGCAGCCAGCGCAGCCACACGATCACCGGTGTCGGCACCGGTGCCGACGGCGGCGCCCACGCGCAGGCGACCCTGGTCATCCTTGCTGGCCAGCGGGTAGGCCTTGGCCTTCTCGATATCGTTGACGGTCATCATGCCCTTGAGGCGGTACTGGTCATCAACGATCAGCACGCGCTCGATACGGTGCTTGTGCAGCAGCTTGCGCACCACCTGGGTGTCTTCGCCTTCCTTGACCGTGACCAGACGCTCTTTCGGCGTCATCACGTCGCGCACCTTGGCGGCCATATTGCTTTCGAAACGCACGTCACGGCTGGTGACGATGCCCACCAGATCCCCATGGTGCAGCACCGGCACGCCGGAGATATTGTTCTGCCGGGTCAGGTCGAACAGGTCACCCACGGTGGCATCGGCCTCGATGGTGATCGGGTCCTTGACCACACCGGACTCGTAGCGCTTGACCTTGCGCACCTCGGCAGCCTGCTGCTCGATGGTCATGTTCTTGTGGATGATGCCGATACCGCCTTCCTGGGCCATGGCGATGGCCAGGCGGGCCTCGGTCACGGTGTCCATGGCGGCGGACAGCAGGGGGATATTCAGTTCGATGCCACGGGTCAGGCGGGTTTTGAGGCTGACATCCTTCGGCAGAACTTCGGAATAACCAGGAATAAGTAGAACGTCGTCGAAGGTAAGAGCTTCTTGACTGATACGCAGCATGGCGGGGGCTCCCAGACGGGAAAATTGGAAGCGCGCCATTATACTCAGGCGCCCCTGTTCACTCAATGCAAAGAATGGCCGAGCAAGACCCCAGCCCCCAGCAGCGCTATAAATCGACCCTGACCAGGGAAACCGGATAACCCAGGCGCGCTGCGAACTCCTCGACAAAGCCCGTTTTAAAGCCGGCATCGGCCCAGTTGTTGAAGATAAAACCCAGGTTGGAAAAACCACAGGGCTGCAGAAACAGAAAGCCGTTGATGTCATCCTCATGACCGCACAGCGGGCACCTGAAGTTATCGGTATGCCCCGGCATCCACTCTTCCAGGCTGTCGAACACGGCCGCGCCTATCTCCTGCCGACACTCTGGACAGCCCGCCTCTTCGAGAAAATCTGTGGTGGGCGTGAAAATGCAACGCTTGTAGATAATTTCCAGGCCATGCACCGCCTGCCCGAATGGCAACAGTTCGGGGCGCTCGACTACCCGCCGCGCACCCTCGGCAATGCCGTAGCCCATCTGCTTGAAGGTGCGCCCACAGGTGCTCAGCTGCTCTTCAATGATGTTCTGCTTGACCAGCCAGCGCAGGATCACCCGCGCCCGCGCCTCATGGCCGGGAAAGCTGGAAATCTGCGGCACGATAATGGCTTGCTGTTCACTCATATCTGGCTCGGCTTGCGCTAGGAGGCGCGCAGCTTAATGGGCTGACGGTGCCGGTCAAGGCTCTATAGTTGCCCGAGCAAAGCCTTTATCATGCCCGGCATGATCATCGACCCCTTCCAACGCCTGAACCTCGACCGCGAGGTCCTGAGCGTCAGCCAACTGAACAACCGCGCGCGCCTGCTGCTGGAGGATGTATTCGGCGGCATCTGGGTCGAGGGAGAAATCTCCAACCTGGCCAGGCCCGCCTCCGGGCATATCTACTTCACTCTTAAAGATAGCCAGGCCCAGGTGCGCTGCGCACTGTTCCGACAGAACGCTGCCCGGGTACGCCAGGCCCTGCGCGATGGCCTGGCGGTGAAGGTGCGGGGCAAGGTCTCGCTGTTCGAAGGCCGCGGTGACTACCAGCTGATTCTCGATGCCGTGGAGCCGGCCGGCGATGGCGCCCTGCGCCTGGCCTTCGAAGCATTGAAGGAAAAGCTCAGCGCCGAGGGACTGTTTGCCACCGAACGCAAGATCGCCCTGCCCGCTCACCCCAAGCGCATCGGCATTATCAGCTCGCCCACCGGCGCAGTGATCCGCGACATCATCAGCGTGTTCCGCCGCCGCGCGCCCCAGGTCGAACTGTGCCTGATCCCCACCGCCGTGCAGGGCCGTGAGGCCACCGCGCAAATCGTCCGCGCCCTCGGCATTGCCGATGCAAAAGGCTTTGATGCGCTGATCCTGGCCCGCGGCGGCGGCTCGCTGGAAGACCTCTGGTGCTTTAACGAGGAAGCCGTGGCCCGCGCCGTAGCGGCTTGCGTCACCCCCATCGTCAGCGCCGTGGGCCATGAAACCGATGTCTCCATCGCCGATTTCGTCGCCGACGTGCGCGCCCCCACGCCCTCGGCCGCCGCCGAACTGCTGGCCCCCGACAGCAGCGCACTGGTGCAACGCCTGCAGCAACTCAGGCGCCGCCTGTTGCTGCAGATGCAAGGCCGCCTGCAACGCGAACACATGCGCCTGGAGGGCCTGCTGCGGCGCCTGCGCCA
>JBFHPI010000349.1:0-3868 GCA_041592855.1 Pseudomonas sp. | reverse complement strand
TGAGCCCCAGGCCCTGATCCTCGCGCCGACCCGCGAGCTGGCCCTGCAGGTGGCCACCGCCTTTGAAACCTATTCCAAGCAGATGCCGGGCCTCAATGTGGTGGCCGTTTATGGCGGTGCGCCCATGGGCCCGCAGCTCAAGGCCATCCGCCAGGGCGCCCAGGTCATCGTGGCCACCCCGGGCCGTCTGGTTGACCACCTGCGCCGTGACGAGAAGGTGCTGTCGACCATCCAGTTCCTGGTCCTCGACGAAGCCGACGAAATGCTCAAGCTGGGCTTTATGGATGACCTCGAAGTGATCTTCGAAGCCATGCCGGCCAGCCGCCAGAGCGTGCTGTTCTCCGCGACCCTGCCGCACTCGATCCGCGCCATCGCCGAGAAGCACCTGCGCGAGCCGCAACATATCAAGATCGCCTCCAAGACCCAGACCGTCACCGCCATCGAGCAGGCCCACCTGATGGTGCACGCCGACCAGAAGCACGCCGCCGTGCTGCGTCTGCTGGAAGTGGAAGACTTCGACGCCCTGATCGGCTTCGTGCGCACCAAGCAGGCCACCCTGGATCTGGCCGCCGCCCTTGAAGCCAAGGGCTACAAGGCTGCCGCCTTGAACGGTGACATTGCGCAGAACCAGCGTGAGCGGGTGATCGACTCGCTGAAAGATGGTCGCCTGGACATCGTCATCGCCACCGACGTGGCCGCCCGTGGTCTGGATGTGCCGCGCATCACCCACGTGATGAACGTGGACATGCCCTACGACCCGGAATCCTACGTGCACCGTATCGGCCGTACCGGCCGTGCCGGGCGTACCGGCCGTGCCCTGCTGCTGGTGACACCGCGTGAGCGCCGCATGTTGCAGGTGATCGAGCGCGTCACCGGGCAGAAGGTCGGTGAGGTCAAGCTGCCCAACTCGCAGCAGGTGCTGGATGCGCGGATCAAGAAACTCACCAACAGCCTGGCGCCTCTGGTCGCCGATGCCGAAGCCAGCCATGGCGACCTGCTCGACCGTCTGACCGCCGATATCGGCTGCAGCCCCCGTGCCCTGGCCGCGGCCCTGCTGCGCAAGGCCACCAATGGTCAGGCCCTGACCCTGGCCGAGGTGGAGCGCGATCAGCCTCTGGTGCCGGGTAGCGGTGCGGCCCGTCCGCGTGGTGATCGTCCCGAACGCAGCGACCGTCCCGAGCGTGATGGTCCGCGTGAGCGTCGTGCGCCGCTGCCCCTGGCCGAAGGTCGGGCCCGTTGCCGCACTGCCCTGGGCGCCCGTGACGGCATCGCGGCGAAAAACCTGCTGGGTGCCATTCTCAACGAGGGCGGCCTGGCCCGTGATGACATCGGGCGTATCCAGGTGCGCGAAAGCTTCAGCCTGGTGGAGCTGCCGGAAGACGGCCTCGACCGCCTGCTCGGCAAGCTGAAGGACACCCGCGTCGGTGGCAAACCGCTCAAGCTGCGTCGCTATCGCGAAGACTGATCGGTTGCGCTGATCAGCCAGAAGCCCCCGCAGTGTCATGCTGCGGGGGCTTTTTTGTCACTGCAGCACCTGGCCACGAACGATCTGTGGGCCGCAGCTTGTTTTGCCGCGACGGCCTGCCCAGCGCCTCATCGGCGCGCTGCCATCCGCCCAAGTCTGGCCGGCTTATGTCAGGCGCCGTGGCGCGGTGCCGGAGCAGACGAAATGACCTACCCAGGCTGGCACTGTGCAACTAGGGTAAGACTATGGGGCGCCGGTGTCAGGGTTTGCGCTCGGCTCGTCGCCCGGCTACGCAAGGGGTCATCGCCATGAGTACGCCTCGCCTGAATCTGGAGTTGCTGCTGCGCTTCAGTCCATTCGATTTTCTTTCGCCGACCTATCAACAGCAGGTACTGGATGCCCTGCAGTATGTGCAGCGCAAGGCCGGCACGCGTTTGTTTCAGCGTGGGGAGAAGTCCCTGGCCCTGTATTACCTGCTCGAAGGCAAGGTGGGCGTGGGCGAGGAAGGTGCGCGCAAGCCCATGCTGGGGGGCAGCCTGGAGGCTTGCCACGCTCTCAATGAGACCCAGCCCCAGGCGCAGACGGTGGTGGCGCTTAGCGATGTGACCCTGTTCGCCATCGAGCGGGGCCTGCTGGAACGCCTGCTCAATTGGAGCCAGAGTGCCAGCTACGGGGTGGTCAGCCTGGAGCATGAAGACGAGCACGGTCACGATGACTGGTTGGCCCTGTTGCTGCGCTCGCCCCTGTTCGGCCGTTTGCCGCCCTCACATCTGCATCGTCTGTTGGCCCACTTCGAATATATCGAGGTCAAGGCAGGCGAGACGGTGGTGCGCTATGGCGAGCCGGGCGAGCATTTTTATGTACTCAAGCACGGACGCGCAGCAGTAACCCTGCCGGCGGTTTATCAGCAACAGGTGCTGCAGGAGTTGCAGCCCGGCGACTATTTTGGCGAAGAGGCCCTGGTCAGTGGCGCGGTGCGTTCGGCCACCGTGACCATGCTGGAGGATGGCGAGTTGGCACGCCTGCCGCGCGAGCTGTTTGTCGAGCTGGTGCATCCCAGCCTGATTCCCCAGGTCAGCACCGTACAGCTCAAGGACATGATCAAGCGCAGTCAGCGCCAGTTCCTCCTGCTGGATGTGCGCCTGCCGGTGGAGTATCGCCTGGGGCACCAGCCCGGGAGTATCAGCCTGCCGGTGGCGAACCTGCGTACCCATGCTGAAAGCCTGGATCGTGACACCCTCTATGCGGTAACCGGCGAGGGCGGGATACGCAGCGAGCTGGCGGTGCACCTGCTCAATCAGCTGGGTTTCGAGGCCTATCTGTTGAGTGATCCGGACGATCAGCCTACCGCCGCCTGAGTCGAGCAGCGGGGGCGTCTGCTCTTGCTGAGGTTGCTACACCCTCATAGCCCGGATTGCATCCGGGCTATGAGGGGGCGCAGGGGCGTTGTTTGGAGTGCAGGCAGGCCGTTAATGAACGGGCAATTCCACGCCTTCAAACAGCTCTTCGAGCTCCATCTTGGTGTGGCACTGTACCGCCTTGGCCAGTACCTCGCGGGTCAGGTGGGGGGCGAACTGCTCGATAAAGTCGCACATAAAGCCACGCAGGAAGGTGCCGCGGCGAAAGCCGATCTTGGTCACGCTGGCCTCGAAAAGCTGGCTGGCATCCAGTACCACCAGATCCGGGTCGAGCTTGGCGTCCACCGCCATCTTGGCCACGATGCCTACACCCAGGCCCAGGCGCACATAGGTCTTGATCACGTCGGCATCGGCGGCGGTGAACACCACCTTGGGGGTCAGACCGCGCTGGTTGAAGGCTTCGTCCAGCTTGGAACGCCCGGTAAAACCGAACACATAGGTGACGATGGAGTATTCGGCAAGGGCCTCCAGGGTCAGCTTTGGCAGTTTTGTCAGGGGGTGGCCCTGGGGCACTACCACGCAGCGGTTCCAGCGGTAGCAGGGCATCATGATCAGGTCGTTGAACAGCTCCAGGCCTTCGGTGGCGATGGCGAAATCCACGGTGCCATCAGCGGCCATTTCGGCGATCTGCATGGGCGTGCCCTGGTGCATATGCAGGGAAACGTCCGGGTATTGCTTGATAAAGGCACTGATCACCGGCGGCAGGGCATAGCGGGCCTGGGTATGGGTCGTGGCAATGGACAGGGTGCCCTTCTTCTCGTTGGAAAACTCCTGGGCGATCTGCTTGATGCTCTCGACCTTGCGCAGGATTTCTCCGGCAGTGGTGATGATGCGCTCGCCTGCCGGCGTGACACGGGTCAGGTGTTTACCACTGCGGGCGAAGACTTCCACACCCAGTTCGTCTTCCAGCAGGCGGATCTGCTTGCTGATACCCGGCTGCGAGGTGTAGAGACTCTGTGCCGTGGCAGAGACGTTGAGGTCGTGA
>JBFHPI010000348.1:0-3879 GCA_041592855.1 Pseudomonas sp. | reverse complement strand
CTGATCACCCTGATCGGCGTGCAGCGGGTGGGCTTTATTGACCAGAGCCTGACTGCTGTCAGTGAGGGACATGCCCTGAAACAACGCTATGCCATCAACTTCCGCGGCAGCGTGCACGATCGCGCCATTTCCATTCGCGATGCCGTGCTGGTGGATAACAACCCGGCCTTGAATTCTCACCTGGCCGATATCCAGCGACTAGACGGCTTTTACCAGGACTCGGCCCAGGCCATGGACCGCCTTCTCCGCGAAAAGCCTGCCAGCGCTACAGAGCAGCGGCTACTGAGCGATATCAAGGACATCGAGCGCAGTACCCTCGCCGTTACCGAGCAGCTGATCAGCCTGCGTCGCCAGGACGATAGAACGGCGGCCCAGGCGCTGCTATTAAGCCAGGTTTCACCGGCCTACAGCGAGTGGCTCAAGCGCATCAACGCTTTTATCGACCACCAGGAAGAGGTCATCAACCAGGATATTGGTGCAGTACGTGAGGTTGCCGGCGGCTTTCGCCTGTTGATCCTGCTGGTGACCGCTGCAGCGGTGCTGTTGAGCATTGGCGTGTCCCTGCTGATCATCGGCAAACTCAAGTCGACCCTGGGCGCCGAGCCCTATCAGGTGGCTGAAGTGATTCAGCGCCTGGCCCATGGTGAACTCAACCAGCGTATCCAGACCCGCTACCCGGACAGCGTGATGGGCGATCTGCAAAACATGGTCAGGCACCTGGCCGACACCATTACCCAGGTGCGCAGCGCTGCTGGCGAGCTGACCTTGGCCTCGGATCAGTTGCTGACCACCTCCGACAGCAACAACCAGCAGATTCGCCTGCAGTCCAGCGAAGCCGAGCAGATGGCCACCGCCATCAACCAGATGGCGGCCACCGTCAACGAGGTGGCCAACTATGCCGCCAGCGCAGCCAGTGCCACCCGCAACGCCGACAATGAAGTGGCCACCGGCAATCAGGTGGTCAGCGCCACCGCCACTGCCATCCAGAACCTGGCACACACCCTGGAAAGCGCAGCCGAAAGCGTGCAGCAGGTCTCCAGCGACAGCGAAAGCATCGAGAAGATCATCGAAGTGATTACCGCCATTGCCGAGCAGACCAACCTGCTGGCCCTCAACGCCGCCATCGAGGCGGCTCGGGCCGGCGAGCATGGCCGCGGCTTTGCCGTGGTGGCCGGCGAGGTCCGCTCCCTGGCCACCCGCACCCAGGATTCCACCCGGGAAATCCGTGGCATGATCGGCAAACTTCAGGAAGGCGCCGGCAAGGCCGCCGAAGTGATGCGCAACAGTCGCCAGCTGGCCCAGCAGACCGTGCAGCAGACCGGTCAGGCGGAAAGCGCGCTGAACAAGATCCTGCACGAGGTCACCGCCATCAACGAGATGAATGCGCAGATCGCCAGCGCCGCGGAAGAACAGAGCGCGGTGGCCGAAGAGGTCAACCAGAACATCAACCGCATCCACAACGCCACCCTGGAAACCTCCGCAGGGTCCGAGCAGGTGGCGGTTTCCAGCCGCGAACTGGCCACCCTGGCCAACCGCCTGACCGACAAGGTCAGTTTCTTCAAGCTGTAGGAACCGTCAGGGTGTACCCGTGAAGGCATCCAGTGGCGAGTCAAAGGCAATAAACAGCACACAGGGTTCGGCGCTGGCACAGACGCCATCGTGAGCCAGCCTGGCTGGCCCGTAGGCGTAGGTGCCAGGCTTGAGCACCACAGCCGCCTGCCCCTGGTAACGCACATGCAGCTCGCCGGCCACCAGCACCATACGTTCGGCCGAGCTGTGCCAGTGCAAGGGAAAGCGGGACTGCCCCGGCAGCCGCAGAAATACATCGAGGTTGTCCCGGCCAGGATCGCCATGCAAAACCGTAATGGCGCAGCCGCTGGGAAAGAAATCAGGACAGTCACCCCAGAGCAGATCACCATCACTGGCACTCCGACTCAGGGCCTGTTCGGCCCGCACTGGGGTGGCGACCAGCCCACCGACTAGGCTCAAGACCAAGGCTGTATGTAGAAACGTATGCATGATGCTGACTCCATATAAGAGCAGCGCTGCCTACCCCCACTTACGCAACACCGGGAGCCCGTTGCCTTGCCTATGCAACCGACCCGACTCTGCCAGGCGAAATAGCCTGAACCTGCAGTGTAGTGCCGCGCTGGAAAACCACCGGCCTAATTGAAACCTTTGCTTGAACATTTACCGCTGCCATCAATCAGCAGCTCGGTTAACGTAGTCTTCTGTTCAATCCGAGACTGATCGCGATGGATTCGATTACCCAAGCCGTACTGGGCGCCAGCATTCAAGGTGCCCTGCTCGGCCGTTGGCAAGGACGCAAGGCGCTGCTTTATGGCGCCATGCTCGGCACCCTGCCGGATCTGGATGTGGTGATCGACTACGGCGATGCCGTGGCCGATATGACCTACCACCGTGGCTTCAGTCATTCGTTGTTCGTGCTCAGCACCCTGGCCGTGTTGCTGACTTGGCTGATCCGCCGCTACCGGCCCAACCCCGACTATTCGAGCAGGCGCCTGTTTCTGGCGATCTGGCTGGTGCTGATCACCCATCCCCTGCTGGACGCCTTTACCAGTTACGGCACGCAGCTGTTCTGGCCCTTTATGCCCACACCCACAGCCTGGTCGAGCCTGTTTATCATCGACCCGCTGTATACCCTGCCCCTGGCGATCGCGGTGGCTCTGGGACTGCTCCACGGCCTGCGCGACCGGGTCGCCAGGGCGCCCGCCGCAGCCCTGTTGCTGTCGAGTCTGTACCTGGCCTTTACCCTGGGCGGCAAGCAGATGGCCGAGCAGCGGGTGGAGGCCGAGCTGGCCCGCCAGGGTATCCAGGCCGAACAGCTGTTCAGCACCCCGACACCGTTCAACAGCCTGCTGTGGCGCGTCATCGTACTGGACGGCGAGCACTACCATGAGGCCCTGGTCAGCTGGCTGGACAAGGCACCACCTCGCCTGGAACGTATCCCCCGGGGTACCCACTTGGCCGCGGCACTGGCCGACTCACCAGCCCATGCGCGCCTGGCCTGGTTTACCGATGGGGTGTTGCGCTATGACCAGATCGGCGAACGCCTGGTGGTCACCGATATCCGCCTGGGCATGACCGGCTTCCATCCCTTCCGCTTCGACTTTGCCAGCCTGGAAGACGGCCAGTGGCAGGTGCATGAGGACATTCCGCGCCTGCCCTTCGAGCGCGGTGATGTTGAGCGCCTGCAATTACTGCTTAGCCGCATCTGGCGCTCAGACGTGGATATTCCCCTGCTGGCCTGGGCCAGCCAGTTGAACCAGCCGGTGGCCGCCCTGAGTAGCCGCTGCGTGAGCGAGCGGGAAGGCTGTTGATCAGCGCAGTCCGTCGAGTCTATGGTGCGTCGGGCTGCTGCTCCGGCGCGGCCACACGGAAGGCATCCACCCCCTCGCAGCGCGCTGCGAGCGCCAACAGCCGTGGATAAGCATCCAGCGGGCAATTGAAACGACGGGCGTTGTACAGCTGCGGAATCAGACAGGCCTCCAGATAACCCGGACGCTCCCCCAGAGACAGGCGCCCGTCGAACCGGGCCACGCTCTGCTCCAGCGCCGCCAGGCCGCTCTCGACCCAGTGTCGATACCAGGCGTCCTTGGCCTGATCGCTGGCGCCCAACTCCGTGGAGAGATACTGCAGCACCCGCAGATTATTCAGCGGGTGTATATCGCAAGCGATATGCAGGGCCAGGGCGCGCACCTGGGCGCGCTCGGCGGGGTCTGCCGGCAGCAGTGCCGGCAGCGGCTCCCAGCGGCGCCCCTCCGGACAGTAGCGCTCGCCGACTGTCACGGGGGTTCCTGGCGGGTGCCGCCCCCCGTGGACGTACAACCGACCGCCCAGAGCGGCGGCGCCGTGCCG
>JBFHPI010000347.1:0-3881 GCA_041592855.1 Pseudomonas sp. | reverse complement strand
CCGGGGTTGCGCCATTTGCGGGCGAAGCCATGGCTGCATTTGGCGAACAGCGGCAGCGGCTCGCACAGCGCGCTTTTGTAAGCCTCCAACCAGGGCAACAGCAGTTCACGGGGATTGGCCAGCGGGCCCAGGCGCCATTCGCTTTTTGGCGAGAGCAGGCGGCTGTCGCGGGCGATGTCGGGTGTGGCGGCGCAGTTAAGCAGCAAATGGCGCAGCCAGAAGGGCGCCAGCTCCCAGGCCCCCAGGTCGCGCAGACGGTAGTCGAACAGGCCGGCGTGGGTTACGCCATCCAGCCAGCCGTGGATGCGCACGCCGGCCAATTGCAGATCCACCAGCAGCGGTTGCGGGGAGTCCTGCGGGCGTTCATCGAACAGCGCGGGGGCGAAGGCGCGGATCGGCCCGCGAATCTGCCCCCAGTGCGCCTGGCCCAGCTCGCCCACCGGCAGCCAGCCGGAAGCGGCGGCCACGGCGCGCTCCTGGCGTTCGCTCCAGCCCTGCTCGATGGCCTGCAAGGCCAACTGACGCAAGCCGTGCTGGCGGGTCCACTCGACGCTGAACGGTTCGTCGCCGGCCAAGGCTTCCTCACCCTGGGCCAGGCGCAGGCCGAGGCGCTGCTCCAGCAGATAGCGCGCCGGGTGCTTGAAGCAGTGGATCAGCTGGCTGGGCTCAAGATTCAGCCAATCCGCATCTGGCTCGTCCAGCGGACTGGCAAAGGGCGCTGGGGCTTGCACCGCCTGACTCAAACGCTGCGCAGCATGGAACCAGGGCGCTGCAAAGCCGGCATGGCGGTTACCGACGAAGTTGCCCGGGGCGAAGGGCTGCAATGGATGGTGGTGAGTAATCCTCGCGCTGGCCGGGCCGTTGCCATCTATCGCGGTGAGGTCGACCACATCCAGCAGCTCGCTGACCAACACCGAAGGCGGCAGCTCGGCGTTGCTGCGCGGGTCACGGCCGACATAGCTGAGGTACAGGCCGCTGCGCGCCGAGAGCAGGGTTTCCAGCAGCAGGTAACGGTCATCCAGACGGCGTGCACGGTCGCCACGGCGGGGCTTCTGGCTGATCAGGTCAAAGCCCGCTGCCGGGGTGCGGCGCGGCAGTGCACCGTCATCCAGGCCAAGCAGGCAGACCAGACGGAACGGCAGGCTGCGCATCGGCACCATGGTGCAGAAGGTCACCGCGCCGGTGAGAAACCCGGAAGCGGCGTTGCCCTGTTCCAGAGCGGCGCTGAGTTGCTGGCGGATCAGCGCCAGCTCGATCGGTCGCTCGACGCCCGAGGCGTCACCCTGTTCCTTAAGCGCCGCGCAAGCCTTGGACAACAGCAGCAGGGTGTCGCCGGCCTCGCGTTCATCGAACAGCTGATCGATCAGCCCCTGCAGAGACTCGGCCCATTCGCCCAGGGCGCGTGGCCGTTGCAGCTGTTGCGCCAGGACGGCCAGGCGCTCGACAAAACCGGCCAGGCGCCCGAGCAGTTGCGCCCGGCCGCCCTCCAGCGCATCCAGCGGCCAACTATCGCCCAGCAGGGGTGCCTGAGTATCGGCCAGTTGCGGCGGTGCGGCAAAGCCCAGCAGCAGCCGATCCAGGCCCTGGCGCCAGGTAAAGGCCGCATCCGCCGGCAGGCCCAGCTGCGCGCGGTGGCCTTCATCGCGGCCCCAGCGCACCCCGGCATCGCGCAGCCAGTCGCGCAGCAGCGGCAGGTCTTCCGCCTCGATGCCAACGCGGGCGGCTATGGCCGGTTGCTCCAGCCAGGCGAGGACTTCCTCGGCGGCAAAGCGGCTGTCCGGCAGCGCCAGCAGGTTGAGGAAGGCTTCGATCAGGGGGATTTCCGCGCGCAGGCTGCGGTCGGCCAGGCTAAAGGGAATGCGTGGCACGCCTTCGCGGGGGGCAAACACCGCTTCGATATAGGGCGCGTAACGCTCGATATCCGGGGTCAGCACCACCACCTGATCGGGGGTCAGCTCAGGCTCGGCGGCAAAGCGCGCGAGCAGCTGGTCATGCAGGATTTCCACCTCGCGCAGCGGCGAGTGGGCGATATGCAGCTCCAGGGAGCGATCGTCTTCACGCAGCAGCAGGCGCTCCTCAGGACGCCTTGTACCCAGGCGCAGGATATCGTTCTGCAGCGCCTGCAACAGGCTGCTGTCATGCAGGTCGTTGTCCTCGGAATACAGGCCGATCTCCTGGGCGCCCTCGCTGGAAGCCAGGCTAAACAGGCTGTCGAAAAAGTCGCGACCCTGCTTGCCCAGACTGGCCAGCAGGGGGTTGCCCACATCCAGATACCAGTCCTCGGGCGCGGACGGCGGAAAAGCTGCTGCGCTTGAGGAGGCTGCGTTAAACCCAGGCTCGGGATGCTCATGTACGGTTTGTACACTCCGCTCCCTCGCCTGGTTTTGCCTTGCCTGCTCTGCGCTCGCGACGCTTTCCATCCGTCCGCCTAAAGGCTGTCTGGCCAATTCGCGAATATCGCGAATATCGCCCCAGGCCTCGCGGCAGGGGTTAAGGGCGAAGATGATCACCTGGGTATGCCGCGCCAGGCCTTCCAGTACGCGCAGATGGTGTGGCGGCAGCGAGCTGATGCCGAACACCACGACCCGCTCGGGCAGGCCGGGGATGGGCTCGGTGTTGTACAGGCGGGTAAGCAGTTCTTCCAGCAGGCGGGCGCGGTGCGGGTGGCCGTCCTTGGTCAGTTCGCGCCAGAGCAATGCCTGCCAGGCTTCGTCCGGGCCCAGATCAAGCAGCTCATGGCGCTCCCAGGCGGCCAGCCAGTCGTCGCGATACAGCAGATACTGGTCGAAAACGTCGGCGATTTTCACGGCCAGTGACAGCCTTCGGCGCTCATCACCGCCTTCCAGGTAATGCGCCAGGCGCGGCGCTTCATTCAGATGCTCCGGCTCGCACAGCCAGTCGTACAGGCGCCAGCTCAGGCTGCTGGGGCTGAACGCCGATTGCTCCGGCAGTTGCCCCAGGCACAGGCGCGAGATGTCCCAGACAAACTTGGCCGGTAGCTGCACCTCCAGCTGCATGGCGATGCCCTGCTTGCGCGCCAGCTCCAGGGTCAGCCAGCGCCCCATGCCCTGACTCGGCACCACCACCAGCGCCGGAGCGAAGGGCTCGCGCAGCGGCGCGGCCAACAGGGTGGTGGCCAGTTCGCCAAGGGTTTCCAGGTCGGGAGCATGATAAAGATTGAGCATGGTCAGTATGGCGTCCTGTGCAGGGTGCTAGGTTAACCAGTCTGGCGGCATGGCGCGACAGCCTGGGTCGTGCGCCAGCTGCTAGGCTCAATCGGCAGGCAGAACACGCGAGCGAAATCATGGCGGACAGCAATCAATTGGATGTTTTTCCCTATCTGCAGGCGCTGTATGAGAAAGGCGGCTCGGACCTGTTTTTCAGTGTCGGCGCGCCGGCCCATATCAAGCTGGAGGGCATCAGTCAGGCCCTGGATGAGCGGGTGCTCAAGCAGGGTGAGGTGCAGCACCTGGCCTATCAGCTGATGAATCAGAAGCAGATCGCCGAGTTCGAGCGCGCTCTGGAGATGAACCTGGCGGTGAGCATGCAGAATGCCGGACGCTTCCGGGTCAATGTCTATTACCAGCGCGGCGAGGTGGCCATGGTGGTGCGCCTGATCACCACGCGCATCCCCGACTTCGCCACCCTGGGCCTGCCCAAGCTGCTGGAAAAACTCAGCATGCAGGATCGCGGCCTGATTCTGGTGGTGGGGGCCGCCGGCTCCGGCAAGTCCACCACCCTGGCGGCCATGCTGGATTTTCGCAACCGCCACAAGGGCGGGCATATCGTCTGCATCGAAGACCCCATCGAGTTTCTGCACAGCCACCAGAAGTCGATCATCGATCAGCGTGAGGTGGGCCTGGATACCCACAGTTTCAATG
>JBFHPI010000346.1:0-3891 GCA_041592855.1 Pseudomonas sp. | reverse complement strand
TATCGCGTGGTACGCAGCTTTGGCGGTGAGGGTTACGAGCAGGATCGTTTTCGCGCAGCCAGTGAGGACAGCAAGGGCAAGCAATTGAAGATGGTGCGCATCAATGCGGTCTATACCCCCAGTCTGCAGTTGGTGATCTATAGCGCCATGGCAACATTGATGTTTTTGGTGTTATTGCTGCGAGGTGAATCCAGTGCCGGTGACTTGGTGGCCTATATTACCCTAGCTGGATTGCTGCCCAAGCCGATTCGTCAACTCTCAGAGGTCAGCTCTACCATTCAGAAGGGAGTGGCGGGGGCCGAGAGTATCTTTGAGCAACTTGATGAGCAGCCGGAGATCGATCGCGGAACTCAGGAGCGTGAGCGGATCAGCGGCCGCCTGGAGGTCAATCAGCTGAGTTTTCAGTATCCAGGTAGCGAAAAGCCCGTACTGCAGAATATTTCCTTTGTCGCCGAGCCTGGCCAGATGATCGCTTTGGTGGGGCGTTCAGGCAGCGGTAAGTCGACCCTGGCCAGCCTGATCCCACGGTTTTATCACCATGAGCAGGGCCAGATTCTGCTTGATGGCGTTGATGTTGAGGACTACACCCTACGCAATCTGCGTCGGCATATCGCCCTGGTGACCCAGCATGTAACCCTCTTCAACGACACCGTGCGCAACAATATCGCCTATGGCGATTTGACCGGCGCGTCACTGGATGCGGTCAGGCAGGCGGCCGAGGATGCTTATGCTGCGGAGTTTATCGAGAAGATGCCCCAGGAGTATGACACCCTGGTCGGTGAGAACGGTGTACTGCTTTCCGGAGGGCAGCGTCAGCGTCTGGCTATTGCCCGGGCACTGCTCAAGGATGCCCCGCTGTTGATTCTCGATGAGGCGACCTCTGCGTTGGACACTGAGTCCGAGCGGCATATCCAGGCGGCGCTGGACAAGGTGATGCAGGGGCGTACCACTATCGTGATTGCTCACCGTCTGACCACCATCGAGAAGGCAGATTTGATTCTGGTAATGGATCAGGGGCAGATTGTCGAGCGTGGTAGTCATACCGACCTACTGGCATTGAATGGCTACTATGCGCGTTTGCATGCCCGACAGTTTGAGGATGAACTGCAAGAAACTTGAGCGCATGTAATCCAATAATAAAAAGCCCTAGTGCTGAGGGGAACCAATATGAGCAATTTCGAAGTGGCTATGGACTACGAACAATGGTTGGCCCTGCCAGGCGAGTGGGTGGAACCGCCAAATGAACGCCGAGGCGGGGTAAGTGGCGTTCAGCGGGTTTATTTGGACGCGGAGCATCTCCTCTACCGCAAGCAGCAGGCCGGCCATATCTATCGCAGTTTCACGCATCCGCTTGGCTATCCCACGGTGATGCGAGAGTATCAGGCACTTCTCGACTGTCAGCGACTACGCGTGCCTGTACCGGAAGTTGTATTTGCGTCCTGTACCAAAGAGCAGGGCGTATGGAAGGCACTCTTGCTGACCGAATCGCTGGAGGGCTTTCGGAGTCTGGAGGAGTGCTATGCCGAGGGGGAGCATAGGCGCTGGGGTGAGGCGCTGCATAAAGAAGTGCTGATTGAGTGCGGGCGTGTGTTAGGGCGTCTTAATGGCGGCCGTCGACAGCATGGCTGTCTTTATCTCAAGCATATTTTTGTACGCGTGAGAGATGACCAAGTCGATGTTGCATTGATCGACTTGGAGAAAAGCCGCAGGCGTTTGCTGCGTAAGCAGGCCGCCAGACATGACCTGCGCCAGATTTTCCGGCGGGCGGGTTGGCGCGGTGAGCTGCTGGACGCATTTTTGCGCGGTTATCAGGAGAGTTTCGGTCCGTTAGAACCTCTTGCCGTGTCGATCCCGCCAAGCTGAGAAGCGCAATTGTTGAGTAGGGTTCTTTGATTCTTGATTATTTCGGCGCCTACCGCGAACGCGGCTGGACGCCCATTGACGTCACCCAGTATGCCCAGGCCTGGAGCGACTTTGGCGGCAGCGTTGCCACCCATCCAAAAGTGGTCGAGCGCCTGGCGGCCCTGGCGGGTATCCCTGTGCGCTATCTGGGTTGGTTCGAGCAGGGAAAAATGCGTGCAGCCATTCCGACCTGGGGACGCTATCTGGCGTTGTCCAAGGAAGTGCTCAAGCAGCAGGGCAAGCGCGGTCTGTTCGATTTGGGCAATGCCGAAATTATTCTGCCCGTGGCCTCAGATGCGCGGGTGCCTTTGCGCCATCGTGCGCGCTATTTGTCCGAATTACATGCTGCCAATTTAACTGGCCTGCATGAGCAGGCCGAAGGGCTTGCCCTGGCCCGGGAACCTGAGCAGTACAGCAAGAAGTTTCGCTACAACCAGCGTCGCGAACAGCGTCTGTTGGAGGAAGCGGGTGGGGTGATTCGGCCCATGCTGGAGCTGAGTGCCGCCGAACAGGCGCGGATCTATGCCGATCTTTTCCAGCGCCGCTGGGGCTTCGAGGCCACCGGTAAAGCTCATCTGGCCGAGGTTTTTAGCCTTATGCGCGAGTTTATGACCGGTTCGTTGATTTACCTGAATGACGAGCCGGTGGCGATCCAGATTCTCTATCGGGTCGAGACAGCTCAGTGGATCAGTCTTGAATATATCAATGGTGGGGTTGACCCCCAGCAACGCGAGTTCAGTCCCGGCAGCGTACTGAGTTTTATCAACACGCAGAATGCCTGGAGCGAGGCGCGCGCACTCGGCAAGCCCTTGCGCTATTCCTTTGGCCGCGCTGATCGCGAATACAAGGATCGCTGGTGCAACCGGGTACCGGTCTATCGGGTTTGACTATGTCGGGACGCAAGCAGCACCTCCTCAAACGTCATCGTCGGCACAAGCGCATCGCTCTGTTAGTGGCGTTGCTGATCTTGCTGCTGATTGGGGTGCTGGTTGCCTGGTGGCTGCCAGCGCTCCTGCTGGTGCTGGGCTGGGTCGCCCATGAGGCATGGTTTGCCGACCATCTGTTCTATGCCCCAAGCGATGACTATTGCTACGACTTTCCTGGCGATAGTCTGGTTCTGCCTGTGCGAATCGAGCAGGGTGTATTGCGTATAGCGGGTGACTGTGCCGGTTTTGATGCGCTGTTTCTGGAGCTGCGTTTGCGTGCGAGCTGGTTGGGGCGTTGGCTCGATCCCTATGTGCAGGTCGGGGATGATCGTCAGGATTTCGAGCGTGGGGTGGCCGGGCGACGCTACCTTAATCTGTCGGGGCTGTCCCTGGATGGATTGAGGCTTTGTCCACGCTTTTGTCGCATCGAGGGTGAGCTGCGCCTGTATGGGATGCGCAACCCGGACTACAGCCAGCAAGCGCTGATGATTATCGCGCCCCATGCCGATGATGCCGAGCTGGCCGCCTTTGGCCTCTACAGTCGGGCGGCCGAGGTGAGCATTGTGACCCTGACCCAGGGTGAGATCGAGGCGCAGACTTTGCGGCGTTTAGGCCTGGATGCCGAGCAGGCGGCGCGGCTCAAGGGGCGCCTGCGTGCCTGGGACAGTATCGCAGTGCCGCTGTGGGGCGGTATTGCGCAGGATCGCTGTGTGCAGCTGGGTTATTACTGTCTGCAGCTGACGGCCATGGCTGAGCAACCCGATCAGGTGTTTGCGTCGATGGAGTCGGGCGAGCGTGACATCCGCAGCGTCCGTCAGCATAACCCGCTGACCTTGCCGGGCGACACCGATGGCCAGCCCAGCTGGCGCAATCTGGTCGCAGACCTGGCGGCGAGTCTGGAGCATTTCCGCCCAGAGGTGGTGGTGACGCCCCATCCCGAACTGGACCCGCATAGCGATCATGTGGCGGCGACCCAGGCTCTATTGGCCGCTATCGAACAGAGCAGTTGGAAGCCCAGGAGTCTCTTGCTCTACGCCAACCATCTGCATGACAACGATCGTTG
>JBFHPI010000345.1:0-3900 GCA_041592855.1 Pseudomonas sp. | reverse complement strand
GCGTTGTTGAGCAGGTTGAGCAGCACCTGTTCCAGGCGGATGGCATCGCCCAGTACCTGGGCGCCCTCGTCGATTTCGCTACGAACCTGTACCTGCTCACTGCGCAGGCGCGGCGCCAGCAGTTGCAGGGCCTGCTCCAGCACATCGCTCAGGGCCAGGCGCTCACTGAGGCCGGCAGGCCTCTTGCGGGCGAAGGTCTTGAGATGCCCGGTCAGCGCCGCCATGCGTTGTACTAAGCCATCGATACGCGTCAGACCGGCACCCACCTCCTCCAGGCGACCACTGTCGAGTAACAAACGCAGGCTGCCCAACTGCATCTGCATGGCGGTCAGCGGCTGATTGATCTCGTGGGCCATGGCCGCCGACATCTGCCCCAGAGCGGCCATCTTCGCCGCGTGCACCAGGCCGTCCTGGGCCTCACGCAGCTCGGCGGTGCGCAGCGCCACCTCGCGCTCCAGACGCTCGCGGATGCCGGCCTGCAGGCGCTGGGTCTTGCGTCGCTGGGCCAGATAGAGGAGCAGAAAGGCCAGGGTCATCCACACCCCGGCGGCGGCCAGGCGATAGCTGCGCACACTCTCGCCTAGATTATTCGGCTCGCTGAGCAGGTGCAGGGTCCAGCCTTCCTCGTCCAGGCTCAGGCGCTGCCAGAGGTAGTCGCGCAGCCCCTCCGGGCCATCGACCCGGCGCCACTGGCTGCTGGCATCGAGCGCCCGGCGCAGCTCGCTGGGCAGCGGCTGCAGGGCCTGCTCGGCATACTGACGCACCTCCGCCAGGCTCTCCTGAGTGGCCGCACTGAGCGGTTGCAGGGCACGAAAGCGCCAGGCCGGACGGCTGCTCAGGATCACCACGCCATGACGGTCGGCCACCAGCAGCACGCCGCTCTGGCTGGCCCATTCGCGCTGCAGGTCTTCCAGTTCGAGCTTGACCACAAGCACCCCGAGCAGGCGCTGATCCTCGTCGTAGACGGCATGGGAGAGGAAATAGCCGGGAATGCCAGTGGTCACCCCCACGGCGAAATAGCGCCCGGCACCCTGGGCCACGGCATCCTGGAAATAGGGACGAAAGGCGTAGTTGTTGCCGACAAAGCTGCTCCACTCACGCCAGTTGCTCGAGGCCAGGGTGCTGCCCTGGGCGTCCAGCAGGTAAAGCACGGTGGAGCCGGCGGCCTGATTCAGGCGTTCCAGGCGCTGGTTGATCGCCCGCCGCAGCAGACGCTCGCCCGGTGCCCGCAGCAGGGCACGGATATCGCTGTCCAGGGCCAGCACTTCGGGCACCGAGCGGAAGCGTTCAACCAGGGTGTGCAACGATTGCCCATAGAGTTGCAGCTGGCCCCGAGCTTCCTGGCTGCGCAGCTCCCAGGCACGGCGCTCGCCGTATTGGCCGGCCAGCCAAACGCTGGCCAGCAGGCCGCCAGCGATCAGCAGCAGGATCAACACGACACGGTAACGGCCCTGGCGATGTGGCATGGGTAAGCATCCAGAGAAAGATGCGCCATGTTAAGCCAGGGTTCAGCGCTGCGGGTGTTTGTGCACCCGGCGTGGCGCCCGGACACATGGAGCTGGCCGCAATTAGCGCCTAAACTTTCGGCCATTGCATCCAAAGGGTGCTGTTTTTCATTGATCTCGCCAGATTAGGGATAGCCATCTTGAACCTTCGCCCCCTGCTCCTTCTGTGCCTGCCGGTCGGCCTGTTGCTGAGTGCCTGCGATCAGGCCCCCGCCCCCCGGGAACAGGCACCGCGCCTGGTCAAGCTGTTTACCGTGGAAGACCCCGCCGGTGAACGCCT
Source organism: Pseudomonas sp. (assembly GCA_041592855.1). GTDB lineage: Bacteria > Pseudomonadota > Gammaproteobacteria > Pseudomonadales > Pseudomonadaceae > Aquipseudomonas. The sequence continues at coordinate 2,115 of JBFHPI010000345.1, read as the reverse complement.
GCGCGAGTTTCCGGCACGCCTGAAAGCCACCGAGGAGGCCGAGCTGTCCTTTCGTATCGCCGGCCAGCTAAAGACCCTGGAAGTGCTGCAGGGTCAGCCGGTCAAGCGTGGCCAGCTGATCGCCAGCATCGAGGACACCGATCAGCGTCTGCGTTTACGTGATCGCCAGGCCAGCTATGACCTGGCCAACGCCCAGTTCCAGCGTATGGCCAAGCTGCTGGAGCGGCAGATGATCTCCCGCGCCGAGTACGACCAGCGCAAGGCCACCCTGGATTCGGCCAGTGCGGCGCTGAGCCTGGCCCGTCAGGAGCTGGAATACACCCGTTTGCTGGCGCCCTTCGATGCGGTGGTGGCCAACACCCATGTGGACAACTTCCAGGTGGTGCAGGCCAAGCAGCCCATCGTCACCCTGCAGAGTGGCGACCAACTGGACGTGCTGTTCCAGATGCCGGAAAACCTGCTGACCAACCTGCGCAGCCGTGAAGAGAACCGTGACTATCACCCCAGTGTGATCCTCGACAGCCTGCCCGGTCGCGAATTCGAGGCCGTGTACAAGGAACACAGCACCCAGCCCGACCCCAAGACCCTGACCTATCAGGTGACCCTGTCCATGTCGCGCCCCGAGGGCCTGAACCTGCTGCCGGGCATGAGTGCCACGGTCAAGGTCGACTTCGCCCAGATCAGTCGCGACCTGGGCAGCCGCCTGCTGGTGCCGGTGGAGGCGGTGTTCAGCCCGGACGACAGTGGGCCCGAGGTCAAGCAGGTGTGGGTGGCCCGCGAGCAGGACGGCGTGCTGCGCCTGACGGCCCGCCAGGTCGAGGTGGGCCAGCTGAGCCGTAACAGCATCGAGGTACTCAGTGGCCTGGAACCCGGTGAGCAGATCGTGGCCGTGGGTGGCGCCGAACTGGAGGAAGGCCAGGCCGTAAGGCCCTGGGTACGCGAGCGGGGGCTGTAAATGGATATCGCCGGTTATTTTATCCAGCGCCGCGTCACCAGCTGGCTGGTCACCCTGGTGCTGGGCATCGGCGGGCTGCTGGCCTTTCTCGGCATCGGCCGCCTGGAGGACCCGTCCTTCACCCTGAAGAACGCCATGGTCATCACCAGTTACCCCGGCGCCTCGCCGCAACAGGTGGAAGAGGAGGTCAGCTACCCGCTGGAAAACGCCATCCAGCAGCTGCCCTCGATCAAGAAGGTCACCTCCATCTCCAGCGCCGGCCTGTCGCAGATCAGCCTGGAGCTGCACAGCCAGTACAAGGCCGAGCAGATCCCGCAGATCTGGGACGAGCTGCGGCGCAAGATCAACGACCTGCAGCCCAACCTGCCACCGGGAGTCGATCCGCCCCAGGTGCGTGATGATTTCAGCGATGTCTTCGGCTTTTTCCTGCTGCTTACCGGCGAGGGTTACAGCGCCCAGGAGCTGCGCGATTTCGCCGATTACCTGCGTCGTGAGCTGGTGCTGCTACCCGGCGTGGGCAAGGTCAGCCTGGCCGGGGTACGCCAGGAACAGGTGCAGGTGGAAATCTCCCGCAGCAAGATGAGCACCCTGGGCATTGCACCGCAACGCCTGGCCCAGGTGCTCAGCCAGCAGAACGTGGTGTCCAACGCCGGGCGCATCCTCGCCGGCAGCGAGTCAATCCGCCTGCACCCCACCGGCGAGCTACAGGATGTAAGCGAGCTGGAGCGTCTGGTGATCAGCGACCCGGGCAGCCCACAGCAGATCACCCTCGGCGACATCGCCCAGGTCAGCCGTGGCTTCAGCGAAACCCCGGGCAACCTCTACCGCATGAACGGTCAACCGGCCCTGACCCTGGGTGTGTCCTTCGCGCCCAGGGTCAATGTGGTGGACGTGGGCGCGGCGATCAATGCGCGCCTGGCCGAACTGGACGACCAGCGCCCCGCCGGCATGCAGCTGCAGGTGTTCTACGATCAGTCCGCCGAAGTGCAAAGCTCGGTCCGCGACTTCGTGGTCAACTTTATCGCCTCGGTGGTCATCGTGATCGTCGTGCTGCTGATCTTTATGGGCCTGCGCAGCGGCCTGCTGATCGGCCTGATCCTGGCCCTGACGGTGCTCGGCAGCTTTATCTTTATGCGCATGCTGGGCATCGAACTGCAGCG
>JBFHPI010000344.1:0-3903 GCA_041592855.1 Pseudomonas sp. | reverse complement strand
TGCTCCTCGCCACACTCGGCCATGGCCGCCTGCCAGAACAGCGCCTGGGCGGAATGGGGAAATCGCCCGGCCGGCAGGGTGCCAGGCGGCAGGCCGACCCGCGCCAGGACCCTGTCCGGGTCGTGGCCACTGGCGCGCAAGGCGTCGATCACCGGGCGCATCAGCGCCACATCGTCTGTCAGGTCACGCATGGGTTCTTGGATTCTTGTTATGGCCGAGGCGCGGCCATCTTAGGCGGCTTTGCTGCCCAGGCTCAACAATTGACTGGCCTGCCACACGCCCGGTCAGGGCGGCCAATGCAGCCGCTGGCGCAGCGACTAAGCTGCTGCCACCTGGTTTGAGGAGCATGCCATGGCCATCGACTGGATCGAGTTGCCCACCCCACCGGCCCTGCCCGGCCTGTTCGCCCGCGCCGCCCTGCGCCGTCGCGTCAGCGGCCGCCAGTTGCCAGAGATCGGCCTGCGCAGCACGATCAGCGTGGAGCCAAAGCATCTGGCCGGCTACCGGCAGATCTGCGGTTTTGCCGATAACGGCCTGCTGCCGGCTACCTACCCCCATCTGCTGGCCTTCGCCCTGCAGATGCGCCTGCTCACCGACCGACGCTTCCCCTTTCCGCTGCTGGGCCTGGTGCATCTGGAGAACCATATCCGCGTATTACGCCCCCTGGGTGGCCTGGGGCCCTTCGTGGTCAGCGTTGAGGTACAGAACCTGCAGGCCCATGAAAAGGGCGTGACCTTTAGCCTGATCAACCGCCTGCATGACCAGCTCGGCCTGCTCTGGGAAGGCGACAGCCGCATCCTCTGCCGCGCCCTGCACCTGGACAGCGCCCCGCCCAGCCCAACGGCAGAGCAAGACCTGCCCCTGACTGAGCTGGCCCAGTGGCAGGCCCCCGCCGATATCGGCCGCCGCTATGCGCGCATCGCTGGCGACTACAACCCCATCCACCTGTATGCCGCTACGGCCAGGCTGTTCGGCTTCCCCAGTGCCATCGCCCATGGCCTGTGGAACAAGGCCCGGGCCCTGGCCGAACTGGGCGAGCATCTGCCGACCGCCGGCTATGAGGTCGCCGTGCAGTTCCATAAACCGGTGCGGCTGCCCAGCACGGTGCAACTGCTGGCCAGCCCCCCCGCCAGCCATGGCCAGTTCCAGTTGCAGGGCCGCGAGGGCCTGTTGCATATGCGCGGCAGCTGGCAAACGCTCTAGCAGACCGTTGAAAAACTACCTGCGTTGCCATCGCGGCGTTAAAAACAGGTTAAGAATGCTCATTTACCACTCGTAAACTGCGCTTTTTCGCCTGTTTTTGCCTTGCGCTGGCTGCCTCGCCGACGCTTATCAACAGCCTGCTAATCCTCTTGCACCGACAGGCGCCAGCCCCGAAGCTATGCGCCTGACCGGAGCTGCACATGAACCTCGACGAACTGACTGTCCGCCTGCACGCCATTCGAGATCACAACGACTGGCGGCAATTCCACAGCCCGAAGAACCTGGCCATGGCCGCCAGCGTGGAAATGGCCGAGCTGGTGGAAATCTTCCAGTGGCTGACTGAACCGCAATCCCGGCAACTGAACGCGGAGCAACTCGAACACGCCGGCCAGGAAGTGGGCGATATCGTCCTCTACCTGTTGTTGCTGTGCAGCGAGCTGGGCCTGGATATGGAACAGGTGGTGCGGGCCAAGCTGGCGGACAGTGAGCGGCGCTTTCTCGGGGACGCGCCATGAGCGATCGGCACTTCGACGAGCTGGCCACGCGCTTTGCCGAGAAGATCTACGGCGGCGCCAAGGGCGCTATCCGCCTGGCCGTGCTCCAGGCCGATCTGGCCGAAGCCCTGCCCGAGCGCCCGCTGCGGGTGCTGGACATCGGCGCGGGCCTGGGCCATATGTCGCTGTGGCTGGCCCAGCGCGGCCACCAGCTGACCCTGGCCGAGCCCGCCGAACCCATGCTGGCCGGTGCCCGCGAGCGCTTCGCCGCCGCAGGTCAGCCGGCCACCTTTATCCAGGCGCCCTGGCAGGAGCTGCTCGGCCAGCTCGATCAACCCTATGATCTGGTGATCTGCCATGCGGTGCTGGAATGGCTGGCCGAGCCTGCGCGTATCCTGCCGGTGCTGCACCAGCTGTGCGCCCCTGGCGGCTGGCTGTCCCTGGCGTTCTACAACAAGGACGCGCTGATCTACCGCAACCTGCTCAAGGGGCATTTTCGCAAACTGCGCAAGGCCGAGTTCGCCGGAGAAAAACAGAGCCTGACCCCGCAGATGCCCCTTGATCCGCGCGAGCTGGCGGCGCAACTTGAGACTAATTGGCAGGTCGAAAGCCAGAGTGGCGTGCGGGTGTTCCATGACTATATGCCCCAGCCCTTCCAGGCCAAGGCCGAGCTGCTCGACCTGCTGGAAATGGAGCTGGCCTACCGCCGCCACCCCAGCTTTGCCGGGCTGGGGCGATATCTGCACTGGATCTGCCGACCACGATGACAGGCTCCGACTGAGGAGGTCCGCCATGAACAAGCTCGGTGCATTACTGCTACTGACCAGCCTGAGCGCCTGCCAGAGTCACAACCCCTATGTGGCCGACAGCGCCCCGCTGCCACCCGCCCCGGCCCAGGCCGCCCAGCAGCTTGACCTCAGCGCCTACCCGGCGCCGCCACGGGACTATGGCCGTTACCAGACCTGGAACTGGCAGCGCCTGCCCGCAGGCACCGCCTGGGCCAGCAGCGAGCAGGTGCAGGAAGCCCTGAGCAACGCCCTCGACCAGCGCGGTTTGCGCCCCCATCGGGCCGGGTTGACGGCCGATCTGCTGGTCAGCGCCGATCTGCGTGAGGAACAGCGCATCCGCCAGGTCAGCGAGCACTACGGCAGCCATTACGGCCACAGCCGCTATGGCAGTGAATACGGTATGTGGGGCAGCGCACCGCTGGTACGCAGCTATACCGAAGAAGTTATCGTGCTGCGCATCGATCTGCTCGATGGCCGCGATGGCCAGGTGGTCTGGAGTGCCAGCGCCGAAGCCCCTGCCAGCGGCAGCCCGAGTGAGCGCGCCGCCGCCCTGCGCAATGCCCTGCAACAAGCCCTGTCCACTTACCCACCGAACTGATTGCCGCACCCGAGGAGAGCACCCATGCGTGCATCACTGCTGATACTGCCCCTGTTGCTGATCCTCAGCGCCTGCCAGTCGCCCCAACTGCAGCCCGACTTCGACCCCGGTCGGGATTTTGCCGGCTACCGCAGCTGGAGCTGGCAGGAGCCGGCCGTGCAGTTCAAACCCGATGACCCGCGCCTGCACAGCGATCTCACCACGCAGCGCATTCGCGATGCCATCACCCAGCAACTCGACCAGCGCGGCCTGCGCCCAGCCGCCAGCGCCTCCACAAGTAATCTGCAGGTGCAGGCCTGGTGGATAGTGGACAACCGCCAGGAGCAGGTCAGCACCCAGGTCGGCGGCGCCTGGGGCGATCCCTGGCGTGGTGGTTTCTGGGGCGGCCCAAGCTTTGTGGAAACCCGCACCCTGGACTATCAGGTGGCCACCCTGCAGATCGACCTGTTCGACGCCCGCGACGGCAAGCTGGTCTGGCGCGGCAGCGCCGAACAACTGCTTGGGCGACGCCAGGCCAGTCCGCAGCAACGCGAGGCGGCAATCCAGGCCCTGGTAGCGCGGATTCTAAGCCAGTACCCACCCCATTAACCCACAAGGCTGTTGCATGCAGACCACCACACACCTGAGTCATCGACCGGCCAGCGCCCAGGACCTGAGCGATATCGTGGCTTTCCCGCAGAATGCCGATGAACTGTTTTTCTGCTACCCCAAGGCCGACTGGCCACTGAGCGTCGGTCAACTGGCCGCCGCCATCGCCGAGCGCCGCGACAGTACCGTGGTGTTGCTGCAAGGGCGGGTGGCCGGCTTTGCCAACTTCTAC
>JBFHPI010000343.1:0-3916 GCA_041592855.1 Pseudomonas sp. | reverse complement strand
GTGGCGAGGAATTCACGCAGGTTGAGCGGGGCGATGGACAGGCCGCCGCTGAGTTTGGGCGCGCTGGAAATATCGCGCAGTTTCAGCTCACCGATGGCACGCAGCTGGTTGCCGGAGAGCTTGAGGCTGTTCCACTCGGCTACCTGGGCGGCCAGGTCGACCAGCAGCTGGCCCTGGGCGCCAAAGGTCAGGGTCTGGCCCTTGAACGGTTCACCGGAAACCTCCCCGGACAGTTTGGCGTTTTCCAGCTGGTAGCGCTGCAAGGCCTGATCCAGGCGCAGCTCGCCCTGCAGTTCACTGCGGGCGCGCAGCAGGGGCTGGTTGCTGCCGAAGAAAGCGCTGAGCTTGAAGGGCACGGCGGCACCTTCACGGATGGCGCCGGTGGTCAGCTGGATGCTCTCGGCGCTGAATTGCTGGCCACTTTTCAGGTCGTGGTAATCGATGCGGGCGCTGTTGACGATCAGGCTGTCGATGTCCAGCTTGAGCGGCTGGCTGCTTTCGCTGCGCGGTGCCGGTTCGCTGCTGGTGCTGCTGTCGGCTTTTGGCGCAGGCGTGGCAGGGGCGCTGGTCTGGGCCGGGCGGCCGATATCTTCCCAGTTGCCACGGCCCTTCTCGTCGCGCTGCAGGTTGAGGTTGAGGCCGTCGACGCGGATATCGCTCATCTGCACTTCCTTGCGCAGCAGCGGCATCACCCGCACCGACAAACCGAGCAGGCGCAGGTCGGCAAAGGGCTTGTCCGGGCTGCTGGCGCTGGCCAGGGTGGCGTCCGTCAGCTCCAGGCCGAGCCAGGGGAACAGGCTCCAGCCGATATCGCCGTTGAGGGTCAGTTCCAGGTTGGCCTTGTCCCGCGCCAGTTGGCGGATATCGTCCTTGTAATCGTTGGGATCAAACAGGTGGGTCAGGGCGAAGCCCAGGGCCACCAGGATCAGCAACAGGCCAAGGAAGAACAGCCCCAGGATTTTGCCGAGCGCTTTCATCTACGCATCCTTGTTTCGAGTAACTGGAATGTGGCAGCGAGTATAACGTCGTCGACAAACGAGAACGCGTTCGGGACGCAATGAGTTACAGGCTGCGCGCCACCCGTTCGGCAAGCGCCAGGCTGGCGGTCAGCCCCGGTGATTCGATGCCGAAGAGGTTGACCAGCCCAGGCAGGCCATGCTCGCTGGGCGTTTGGAGCATAAAGTCGGCCGCCGGTTCCCCAGGGCCGGCCAGTTTGGGGCGGATGCCGCTGTAGCCCGGTTGCAGGCGGCTGCTGTCCAGGGTCGGGAAGTAGCGCTGGATGGCCCGGGCGAAGGGCTCGCGCAGGCGCTCGTTGACGCCGTATTCGAGTCGGTCGAGGTACTGGGTGTCCGGGCCGAAGCGCAGCTGGCCGCCCATGTCCAGGGTGGCATGGATACCCAGGCCGGCGGTGTTGGCTTCCGGCATGGGGTAGATCAGATGCCGGAAGGGCGAGCGGCCGCTGTAGCTGAAATAGTGGCCACGGCATAGATGCAGTGGCGGCACCTCATGCAGGCCCTGGGTATGGCTGGCCAGTTGTTGGGCCACTAGCCCGCCGGCATTGATCACCCGCTGCGCCTTGAGCTGAAAGGCCTCACCGTTGCTATGACCGGAGGCTATCCAGGCGTCGCCGTCGTGTTGCAACTGCGCGACCCGGGTGTGCAGGACCAGCTGCGCGCCCTGTTGCTCGGCCACTGCCAGCAGCGACTGCAGATAGGCATGGCTGTCGATAATCCCGGTGCTGGGCGAGAGCAGGGCAGCGACCCCGCGTACGGCGGGCTCCAGCGCGAGTAATTGGGGCTGCGTGACCGGCTGCAGGTCGTGCACGCCGCAGGCCTCGGCATTACGTTGCAGCTGTTCGAGTTTGGCGATTTCCGCCGCTTCCACCGCCACCAGCAGTTTGCCGATACGCCGGTGCGCCACCCGATACTGCGCGCACCAGGCATACAGGCGCTCGCGCCCTTCCAGGCACAGTTCGGCCTTGAGCGAGCCAGGCGGGTAATAAAGGCCGGCGTGGATCACCTCGGAATTGCGGCTGGAGGTATGGCTGCCGATCAGGCCCTCGGCCTCGACGATCAGGCAGCTTTCGCTCGGCTTGGCCAGGCGGGCTGCGCAGGCCAGGCCGAGGGCACCGGCGCCGATAATCAGGGTGTCGATACTGTCCATTTATCGCTTCCGTTTTGCCCTCGTCAGGCTATTTGATCCACGTCAAAGCACTCCGGTGTGGCGGGATTAGCTTGATTGGACGGCCAGCCGGGCCGAGCTGAAATCCAGGAGGCAGCCATGTCGTTATCGCATTGGAACCCGTTCCGCGAGTTCGAGGAATTCTTCAATCATTATCCGCGTCTGCTGGGCAAAGGGGCGGGCGGCAGCCAGGAACTGATGACTGCCACCGACTGGGCGCCGGCGGTGGATATCAGTGAAACCCCGCAAGCCTATCTGATCAAGGCCGAGTTGGCCGGGGTCAAGCGTGAAGACATCAAGGTCAAGGTCGAGCACGGCCAGTTGCGCCTTTCCGGCGAGCGCCGCTTCGACAAGGAGGACAAGGATGACAAGCAGCACCGGGTCGAGCGCTTCTACGGCAGCTTCTCGCGCAGTTTCAGCTTGCCTGAGGATGCCGACGAGGCGCAGATCAGCGCGGGCTACAAGGATGGTGTGCTGACCCTGACGTTGCCCAAACGCAGCGAGGCCCAGCCGCGGGCCCGGGAGATCAGCGTCGACTGACGTCTTCTGCGCCCCGCTTTGGCGGCTGTGGCCAGGCGGGGTGGCAGGTTGGGCGGTAAGCTTGGGGCATATCCGGCTGGAGAAATGCCCATGAATGTCGCGGTGCTGGCGGTTCCGCTCTATGTCCTGCTGATGCTGCTGGAGCTGGCCTATGAGCGCCATAGCGGCCGACACACCTATCGCCTGGCCGATGCCACCACCAGCATCAATACCGCTGTGCTGCGCCTCCTGCTGGAAGGGCCGCTGCGCCTGCTGCTGATCCTGCCCTATGCCTGGCTCTACGAGCACGCCCGGCTGCTGGATTGGGACCCGGCTTCGCCCTGGCTCTGGCTGTTAGGGTTTATCGCCGTTGACTTGTGTTTCTACTGGGCGCACCGCAGCCTGCACCGCTACAACCTGTTGTGGGGTGCCCATCAGCCGCACCATTCCAGCGAAGACTTCAACCTCTCCACCGCCCTGCGCAAGGGCGCGTTCCAGACCGCCTTCGACTGGCCCTTCTACCTGCCTCTGGCGCTGCTCGGCGTGCCGCTGCCGGTGTTTCTCGTGCTGCTGGGCATCCAGCTGGCCTATCAGTTCTGGATTCATACCCAGCATGTCGGCCGCCTCGGCTGGCTGGAGCGGGTGATCGTCACCCCCAGTCATCACCGCGTGCACCACGGGCAGAACGACTGCTATATCGACAAGAACCACGGCGGGGTCTTTATCCTCTGGGACAAGCTGTTCGGCACCTACGCCGAGGAGCGCGAGGCGGTGCGCTATGGGGTGACCACCCCGGTGAGTACCTTCGATCCGCTGCGCCTGCAGTTTTCCTGGTGGCGTCTGCTCTGGGCCGATGCCCTGGCGACCCGCTCCTGGTGGGACAGGCTGCGCCTGTGGTGGATGCCCACCGGCTGGCGGCCGGCGGATGTGCGCCAGCGGCCCTGGCCGAAGATGGGCGCGGACAAGTTCGAGCGCGCCTACCCGGCCGCGCTCAAGGCCTATGCCTTGGCCCAGTTCGTGGCGATCAATGCCCTGGCGTTGCTGTTTCTCGTGGGGGTGCGCGAGGCCGGTGCCTGGCAGCCCTGGCTGCTGGTGCTGGTGATCCTCAGTGGCTGTATCAGCCTGGGGTTGCTGTTCGAGGGGCGGCCGGGCTTGTGGCTCATTGAACTGGGCCGCCAAGGCGTACTGACCCTGTTGGCCGCACTGGCCAGCCTGT
>JBFHPI010000342.1:0-3919 GCA_041592855.1 Pseudomonas sp. | reverse complement strand
CGCCCGCAAGAGGCCGGCCGGCCTCAGTGAACGCCTGGCCCTGAGCGATGTGCTGGAGCAGGCCCTGCAACTGCTGGCGCCGCGCCTGCGCAGTGAGCAGGTACAGGTTCGCAGCGAAATCGACGAGGGCGCCCAGGTACTGGGCGATGCCATCCGCCTGGAACAGGTGCTGCTCAACCTGCTCAACAACGCTCTGGATGCCATGGCGGACAGCCCGCAGCGACAGTTGCAGATCGGCATTCGCCGCGAGACCGACAGCTGCGTGCTAAGTATCGACGACAGCGGTGGTGGCATCGCCGAGCAGGACCTGGCGCATATCTTCGAGCCCTTCTACACCACCAAACCGGTGGGCGCCGGCCTGGGCCTGGGCCTGGCGGTGTCCTACGGCATCGTCCGCGAACTGGGCGGCAGCCTGCAGGCGCGCAATGGTGAGCGCGGCGCGGTATTCGAGCTGCGTCTGCCGGCGGCGTCGTAGGGTGGGTTGGCGGCGCGGGGCGACGAACGCACGGCCGTGTTCGATGGCAAGGCGCCGCGTAACCTGCCGGACGATGGACGGCGTGGCTGCGCTGGTGGGTTACGCGCCACGTCACGAGCCGGGTGCGTTGAAGCGGGTGGTCTGTGGCGTTAACCCACCCTACACTGCGGCCGACTGAATGGGAGGTGGCATGAGCGCTCAGGTGATAGTGGTCGATGACGAGGCGGCGATCCGCGAGGCGCTACAGCAGTGGCTGGAGCTGTCCGGATTTGCCGTGCAGTGCTGCGCCAGTGCCGAGCAGGCCCTGGCCCTGATCGACCGCGACTACGTGGGCATTGTGGTCAGCGATGTGCGCATGCCCGGCCGCGACGGGCTGCAGCTGCTCGATGCCCTGCTGCAGCTGGACCGCGACCTGCCGGTGATCCTGGTCACCGGCCATGGCGATGTACCCATGGCGGTGCAGGCCCTGCGCCAGGGCGCCTATGACTTTATCGAGAAGCCCTTTACCCCCGAACGCCTGCTCGACAGCGTGCGCCGCGCCCTGGACAAGCGCCGCCTGGTCTGCGAGAACCGCCAGCTGCGTCAGCAGGTGGCCGACCGTGGGCGTATCGAAGGCGAGTTGATCGGCATCTCCCGACCCATGGAGGCGCTGCGCCGACAGATCCTCGAACTGGCCGGCACCTCGGTCAATGTGCTGATCCGCGGCGACACCGGCAGCGGCAAGGAACGGGTGGCGCGCTGCCTGCATCAGTTCAGCCCGCGGGCCAGCAAGCCCTTTGTCGCTCTGAACTGCGCGGCGATTCCCGAGCAGCTGTTCGAGAGCGAACTGTTCGGCCACGAGAGCGGCGCCTTTACCGGCGCTCAGGGCAAGCGCATCGGTCGTATCGAACACGCCGACGGCGGCACCCTGTTTCTCGATGAAGTGGAGAGCCTGCCCCTGGCCCAGCAGGTCAAGCTGCTGCGGGTGCTGCAGGAGCGCAGCCTGGAGCGTCTGGGTTCGAACAAGAGCATCCAGGTCGATCTGCGGGTGATCTGTGCGGTCAAGCCGGACCTGCTGGAGGAGGTCAAGGCCGGACGTTTCCGTGAGGACCTGTACTACCGCCTGAATGTCGCCAACCTGCGTATCCCGCCGCTGCGCGAGCGGCGCGAGGACATCGCCCTGCTGTTCGAGCACTTTGCCCAGCAGGCGGCCCTGCGCCATGGCCGGGATATGCCGGCATTGGCCCCGGGTGAGCTGGCCAGGCTGCAGGCCCATGACTGGCCGGGCAATGTGCGCGAGCTGATCAACGCCGCCGAACGCCATGCCCTGGGCCTGGGTGGGCAGCAGGGTGAACAGGCGCAGGTGGTCGGGCAATCCCTGGCCGAGCAGATGGAAGCCTTCGAGGCTCAGTGCCTGCACAGCGCCCTACAGCAGTGTCAGGGCAATATCGCTGCGGTGATGGAGATGCTGCAGCTGCCCCGGCGCACCCTGAACGAGAAGATGCAGCGCCATGGTCTGCAGCGCAGCGACTACCTACCCGATGGGCATAGGTAGGGTGCGCCGCGCGTACCAAGCGCCATCGCTATTAGGTGCGCACGAGTGTCCTGCTTCGGCAAGTTTTCGCTTAGCCGTTCAAGTCCATAGGCGATTTACCGCCTATAACTCTCCGTAAAATCGAGCAAACCCGCTCTAGCACGGGCTTTATACGCCTGGCATGGCATCTGCAATGGTCTCTGCAGTCTGGCGCTGGTCTTCAGCGTCTAGAGTTAAACCTCTGCATAAAGCCATAACAACGACGGAGAACCTCCATGCGACTGACCAAACGTCTCAGCCTGCTCGCTGCGGCCGCAGCCTTCACTGCCAGCACCGCCGCCCTCGCCGCGCCGACCTTTATCAATATCCTCACCGGGGGCACCAGTGGCGTGTACTACCCCATCGGCGTGGGGCTGTCGCAGCTGTACAGCAATGGCATCGAAGGCTCGAAGACCTCGGTGCAGGCGACCAAGGCCTCGGTGGAAAACCTCAACCTGCTGCAGAGCGGCCGTGGCGAGCTGGCCCTGGCCCTGGGGGATTCGGTGGCTGACGCCTGGAACGGTGTGGAAGACGCTGGCTTCAAGGCGCCGCTGAAAAAACTGCGGGCCATTGCCGGCACCTATCCCAACTACATCCAGATCGTCGCCAACAAGGAGTCCGGCATCACCAGCCTGGAAGACCTCAAGGGCAAGCGCATCTCGGTCGGTGCGCCGAAGTCCGGCACCGAACTCAACGCCCGCGCCATCTTCGCCGCCGCCGGCCTGAGCTACGAGGACATGGGCAAGGTGGAGTTTCTGCCCTACGCCGAGTCGGTCGAGCTGATCAAGAACCGCCAGCTGGACGCCACCCTGCAGTCCTCGGGCCTGGGCATGGCGGCGATTCGTGACCTGGCCGCGACCCTGCCGATCACCTTCGTGGCGATTCCGGCCGAGGTCACCGCCAAGATCAATAATGCTGCCTATCAGGCGGCCGCGATCCCGGCGGGTACCTACGACGGTCAGGACAGTGATGTCCCGACCGTGGCCATCCAGAACATCCTGGTCAGCCATGAGGGGGTGTCCGACGAGGTGGCCTACCAGATGACCAAGCTGATGTTCGACAACCTCGAACGTCTGGGTAACGCCCACTCCGCCGCCAAGGACATCAAGCTGGAAGGCGCCGCCAAGGGCCTGCCGATCCCGCTGCACCCGGGGGCCGAGCGCTTCTACAAGGAAACCGGCGCGCTGTAAGGCTGTTGAAGGGTTGGCCGGGTAGGCTGGGTTGAACATCCGGTGCTGCTCGGCCTGGGCGTGGCGAACTCATTCGCCATTTCTCGATGGGTGATGCCGCGGTGCGGCTCATCCAACCGACCCAGCCGCAATTTTGTAGAGCTGCTCCTAAAACCAGCGTGCCCTGCACGGCAGGTTTTGGAGGCGACTCTGGACGTATCCATGCGCCAACGAGGGCATTAGCTCCATGAGCGATCATCATCAAGGCCTGGCGGCCAGCCCCGCCGACTGGCCGAAAGCGCTGCTGGCCGTGGCGCTGCTGTTTTCCACCTTTCAGATCATCACCGCGGCCTTCCATCCGGTGTCCAGCCAGATTCTGCGCGCCGTGCATGTGGGCTTTCTTCTGCTGCTGGTGTTTCTCTGCTACCCGGCCCGTGGCCAGGCGCGGCCCTGGCAGCCCCTGGCCTGGCTGCTGGGACTGGCCGGCATGGCCACGGCGGCGTACCAGTGGGTGTTCGAGGCGGACCTGATCCAGCGCTCCGGTGATCTGACCCAGGCCGATATGGCCATCGGCCTGGTGCTGATCGTGCTGGTGTTCGAGGCCGCGCGGCGGGTCATGGGCATCGCCCTGCCGCTGATCTGCGCGCTGTTTCTCGCCTACGGCCTGTTCGGCCAGTACCTGCCGGGCGATCTGATGCACCGTGGCTATGCCCTGGACCAGAT